>NZ_JPQB01000003.1:0-239263 GCF_000740665.1 Vibrio sp. B183
GCTATGCAGGTGGATTTTTACTAATTGCTATAGCCGCTCAACGGAATTTCGTCGCACCACCGTTGGCGAGAAGATAATGGTGTCATTATCGGCAGGTTCTTGACGAGCATACGACAAAGCAAGGCGTGCGGCCTTATCTGCCATCATTTGAATTGGGTAGCGTACGGTACTCAGGCGAGGGTGGACGTAGCGAGCGATCAGTCCATCATCAAAACCCATCATCGATACCTGCTGCGGTACCTGAATCCCATTTTCATCCAGAACGGACAAAGCGCCAGCGGCCATGTAGTCGTTGTAAGCGACAACGCCAGTGATCTCTAACGATTTGGTCAGCAGATTGGTCATTGCAATTTCACCACCATCGTTATTCGGCTCACCGTATTCGATATAGCTACTCGGCAACTCAATATTATGCTCTCGCAGTGCGGCAAGATAGCCTTCAACCCGTTGTTGTGAATCTTCAATCCCGTGGTTAGAAGCGACACAGGCAATCTTGGTATGACCGTGACGAATCAGGTACTCCGTTGCTAGGTAAGCCCCTTTATGGTTATCGAGCGAGATACAACGCTCCGCCAATTGAGGAATATGGCGATTGATGATAACCATTCCTTTGACTTCTTTGGCGTAGCCAATCAGTTCTTCATCGGAGAGACCTTTAGCATGGATGACGAGGGCATCACAACGATTGTTGATCAGAAGTTCGATCGCTTTTCGTTCTTGTTCAGCATCGTGATAACCATTGCCAATCAAAATATGTTTACCGTGCTCATGAGCAACCGTGTCAACAGCTTTGACTAAAGTGCCGAAAAACGGATCGGATACATCACTAACCAGCACACCCATGGTATTGGTACTTTGACTGACCAGTGAACGCGCTGCTGCGTTGGGGCGATAGCCAAGCTTATCCATTGCTTTGGTGACTGAATCAACGGACGACTGGCTGGCTTTAGGGGATTTATTAATAACGCGAGAAACCGTTGCGATAGAGACTCCCGCTTCTTTTGCCACATCCTTTATCGTTGCCATGTTTTACCTCATAAGTTGAACCTGAACATTAAACACTGTTTGTGAAAATGAAGCAATTTGAGACACTTTTTACTGCGATAAATGCGATCTTTACCACTTGTTATGTAAGAGTTAAGTGTTAATGTAAACGTTATCTTTTAGTAAAATTTACTTGGAGTTTTATCATGGATACGATCGCTTACACTGATTTTTCAAAACTGGAGATGCGAACAGGCAAGATCATTGAAGTTGCCCGTCATCAAAACGCCGACAAACTGTACATTGTTCAAATTGATGTTGGGGAAAGGCGACTGCAGACTGTCACAAGCTTAGTGCCTTATTACACGGAACAAGAGTTGATGGGAAAAGAAGTGGTGGTGCTATGTAACCTTGCTAAAGCCAAGATGCGTGGCGAAACTTCTGAGTGTATGTTGCTGTGCGCTGAAACCGATGATGAGTCAGAAAGTGTTTTGCTGACCCCTGAACGATCAATGCCGGTAGGGGCGCGTATTGTTTAGCCTAGAGACTGTATCACCAGCCTGATTGTATAATTAGCATTCATATTTAAATTAATAATGAGATGTTGATCATTATATTAAATATTAATGGTTTTATTTATTGGTGGGATTCCTATATTCGCACGCGAACTTTTATGAAGTAGTTCAAAATATATAGGAATTATAATGAATAAAAAATTATTAGCGGCTCTAGTCGCGGCAGTTTCATTTCAGGCAGTTGGTGCGGAAAACGTAGATGTACAACAGGCTGAACGCGGTTACCTTGAAAATGGCTGGTATCTAGGTGCAGATATCATTAGTACTGATCTAGATGGAACGCTATTTGGCCCATCATTTGAAGAAGTTTCGAGCACTAATGTTGCATTTTCTGTTGGTTATAGCTTTCAAGTTGCAGAGTCTTTCGTTGTTGGTGTGGAAGGTGAGTACCTGAACTATGGCGAATTTGATCTAGCTTATTCCGCAGTACAAAGTACAAAAGTAGCAAACACCGACATATCAGCATTTTCTCTAAACTTAAAACCTAAGTATTTTGTAGCAGATTCTGGCTTTTATGTTGGAGCCACTTTAGGCTTAGGTACATATCATGCTGAAATTACGACGGTTACTAATGTTAGTGATTCGGCATCAGATACCGGTTTTACTTACGGTGTAGAAGCGGGTTATGCGTTAAACAATAACTGGCTTCTAAGTGCAGGTTATCGAGTGTCTTCTGTGGATATTGATGATTTCGATATTGATATGAATACTCTATATGCAGGTATTGACTACAAGTTCTAACTACTTGTATTACCGAATTGAAAAGGGAGCATTACGCTCCCTTTATTAGTTTATCAATCACCGGATAATGGTGTTCTTCTACACCGGCGAGGTTGCCATACTTAGGCGCATGTCGGTCATCTTCTCTTGGGAAATGCCAGCCGATGGTTTGCTCAATAAATTGTTTGGCAAACTGTTCGGAAATTTCCAGACAGCCTGCTAATACGGTATCGACATAGGTTTGCATGATAGGACTCAGGTTACATGGTGGCTCTGGGTTGTCTTTGATATACACCCAGACCTGATCATTGGCACGAAACGGGTTATCGCACTCAAGCTGTGAATGGGGCACTTCCACTCGATGGTAGCCTCGCTCGCGAACATCAAATTCACTCAGCTCATCTTCGCTGATTTCAAGTAGTACTCCATTGACTAAGCCTTCGCCTTTATTTACGACTAGTGGCGAAAGGATATAACTGTCATCCACTTTACCCCAGTAGCGTTTGAAGCCATGAACAATGGCAGGCAACGCTTGCGCGGTTTTTCCTGTTAGTTGTCTTGATGCGGAGTTCATTAAACTGCCGTAGCCAAAGATGTAAATTGCCATGTATTTTCCCTCTGTGTTCAACAAACAACCTAAAGGTTTTTACCGCAAAAGAAAAGACCCCGTAAAAACGGGGTCTGAATAGCGCGCAAAATAGGGGGATGGCGCTTAAGGTGCTTAAATGATTAAGCGGTTGCTAGCTGTGCTTTCGCTTTACGCATCTTCTTAAGTGAAATACAGGTCAGGGCGGTCACGACTGTACCTGCCGCCATACAAACTAGTGCCATCAGTGGTAGGTTCATAGCGCCAAGTAATGCGACAACTGGACCACCGTGCGCGACGCTGTTGGTGATACCAAATGAGAATGCCATTACGGCTGCCACCATAGAGCCAAGCACGTTAGCAGGAATCACAGACATTGGGTCTTGCGCTGCAAATGGAATTGCGCCCTCTGAGATACCGACCAGGCCCATGGCGCCAGCCGCTTTACCGGCTTCGATTTCTGATTCTTCAAATAGATTGAATTTACGACCAAGGAAAGTGGCTAGACCCATACCAAGAGGTGCTACAGGAATCGCACACGCCATGGCACCCATAAATTGTGTCTGACCACTGGCGATCATACCCACGGAGAACAAGAACGCGACTTTGTTGAACGGCCCGCCCATATCAAAACCAGCCATACCACCTAAGACGATTCCCAACAGAATCACACTGCCAGTACTCATGCTGACTAACATCGCATTCAGGCCGTCCATCAAGCTTGCAATGGGTGCACCAATGACGAAGATAAACAGGCTGGAGATAAACAAAGAGCCTAGGATTGGTGCAATCATAATAGGCACCAATGGTTGAATAAATTTATGGTAGTTGATGCTCGTCAGCCATTTGACAAAATAGCCAACCAGTAAGCCTGCAACGATGGCTCCGATGAAACCTGTGCCAGCTTCCGCACCGTAGAAAGAACCATTGTTCGCAATCCAACCACCAATTAATCCAGGTGCAAGGCCCGGACGATCTGCAATTGCATAGGCGATGTAGCCCGCCAAGATAGGGATCATCAAGGTAAACGACACCACACCGACATCCAGTACTTTTTGCCACATGCTGCCTTCAGGAATTGCCATTCCCGCTGACGTTGGCTCACCACCAATAGCCAGCGCGAGTGCGATCAACAGGCCACCTGTGACCACAAATGGAATCATGTGCGAAACGCCGTTCATCAGGTAGCGGTATAAGTCGCTACGAGCATTCGAAGAGGCTGTTTCAGTCGTCTGGCTTTCTTCACTCGCTATATAGAGTGGTGCTTGTAGTGCTTTTTCTATCAAACCCTTAGCATCGCTGATAGGGGCTTTGACGCCTGTCGTGATGACCTTTTTTCCCGCGAAGCGATTCATATCAACCTGTTTGTCACAGGCGACAATGATAGCATCAGCCTTAGCTATCTCTTCTGAACTCGGCGTGTTTTTGACCCCGATAGAGCCATTGGTTTCGACCTTGATTTGATAGCCAAGTTCAGCGGCGCCTTTTTCTAAGGCTTCGGCGGCTAGGTAAGTGTGCGCAACGCCTGCTGGGCAGCCGGTAACACCGATTAAAAAGCCTTGATCGGCTTCTGGGTTATCTTGCAGAACTTGTGGTTTGGCGAGCAGTAATTCTAACGCTTCTTCAGAAGAACTGGCCTGCATAAAACGTTCAATAAAACCTTCTTCGATCAGTTTGGAAGAGAGTTCAGCCAGCACCTCGATGTGATGATCTGCACCTCCATCAGGAGAGGCAATCATAAAAAATAGTTTACTCGGCTGACCGTCTTCTGCGCCGTATTCTATCCCTTGGCGGCTAATACCAATCGCGACAGCGGGTTGGGAAACCGCGGCACTTTTGGCATGAGGCAGCGCGACGCCATCTTCAAAGCCTGTGTTGCCAATCTCTTCTCGAGCCTGAATATCACTGAGGAATTGCGCTTTGTCGCTGATGCGGTGGTTGTTGCTCAGCAGCTCGATCAGTTCTTCGAATACTTCTTGCTTGGTTGTTGCTTGGAGATCTAAGCAAATCAACTCTTGATTGATTAAGTCTGTGATCATCTCGTTTACCCCGATTGGTTCCGATCTGTGCGGAACTTGTTTTTTATCTGAGGGTAATTGTGGGGGATTAAGTCAAGGATTTTTAGTGTACCAGAAATGCATTTACTGGATTATTGTAACTATGGATTTGGAGTGTGATCGAACTCAATTATTGATTTAAGTGTAATTAGTTTATTTTGTTTGGTATTAATCTTTAAATATCATGTATTTAATTGTTTTTATTGAGTGTTTCTATCTTTGGAAGGGAAAATACAAATCGTAAAAACTAGAGTATAGTAACCTCAATTTTTACTGCTTTTTTGTTGATGGAAGTCACGAAAAGTGATTGTTTGAGAGGGACTATGAGCCATATATTCCATGAGTTACTCGATAATGTTATTCATGAACGGGAGCATTTTAGTCGTATCTGGTTTGCTGCAGACAAACTCACGCCCCCGGCTTTTAGCTATCAGGTGAACTTTCCACGGCTTGAGCTCGTTTTAAGTGGCGAGTACCTCAATCAACTTGAAGATCCTGAACAAGGGATTGCGGACATTAGCGTATTGAGTGGAGATGCACTCTATATTCCTCCTAACTGTTGGAATAAACCGAACTGGGAAAACGAATGCTCGGTACTGAGTTTGCTGTTTGGCCGTCGCCAGTTAGGTTTTAGCTTGGTGAGCAAGCGTGCGGGGGAAAGCGGTTTCTATGACATCCAGAAATATTCTGTACCGACCCGAACTGGCCACGCGGTCGACCATATTTTACAGGCATTGAACGCACTAGCTCAGGAACCTCAAAAAGCTCCGATGGATGAACATTTGCTGGTGGCTCTGCTCAGCTACTGCCAGTCAATGCTACAAAAGCCTGATGGCAGTTCGAAAAGCCATAGTGAAGATCTTTACCAAGGGATTTGTATTTATATTCAAGAGAATTTTCATCGGGCGATTACCCGGACGTCGATTGCTTCGCGGTTTAACATTTCCCCCAATCACTTGTCGCGCTTGTTTCGCCAACAAGGGCATATGACACTGGCTGACTACATCACCTGGGTTCGAATTGACCGTGCTAAGTTTATGCTCAAGCGCTATGACTTCCGTTTACAGGAAGTGGCAAACCGTTGTGGTTACGCAGATGCCAACTATTTTTTTCGGGTGTTTAAGAACAAAGTCGGTATGACGCCGAGCGAATATCGGGCGAGTTAGGCTTGTGCCAGCTTATGGGTAAGAAGTGCTTTTAACGCTTGTGGTTCGTGGCTGGTACGCAGCAACTGGCAATAGTCTGGATCCAGCAATGAGCGAGTCAGGTGCGTAAAGGCTAGCAACACATCACGTGAAGCGTTATGTGGTAAAGCGATAGCGATGATCATACTGACGCCACCCTGAGCTGGAGAGTTCCAGTCTAATTCTTCTGTCAGCGACACAATGCTGACACTTGGGATATCAATCGCTTCACTCATGATGTGAGGAAGGGCGATACCATACCCAATAGCAGTTGAAGAGGTTTGCTCTCGCTGAGCAAACTGCTCGCATATCAAAGCAGGGTTTGAGCTGGTAATACATTTTGTCGCGAGGCTGAATGCCGCTGACTTAGTGTCAACATCACTGTGGTGGTGTAAGTAGCTAAGTGGAAAATCAAGATGAAAAGTAGGCAGATTGCTGAGCAGCGCAATATTGGTTAATTGGTTACTCTTATGCGCAGTATTGACCAAGGTGAACTGATCGCTGATGAAATTGGTAAACACCATGCAGGCCAATTCCGCATCGGAGCCTTCAATGTGTATCTGACATAAATCGAACTCCTGACTGCCCAACGACATGACCTGTAACGGGTGCTCGATATTGGCTCTTTCCCACTTGGTGACATTAAGTAACACGACTACCGAGCGAAACATCCCGCTCAAGGCCTTGAGGCGATTGATTTTCCAACTGGCAAATCCATCCTCAGGAAGAACGAACGTAATGCGACGCTCAATCACAGTGATTTGCACCTGTCGAGCACGGCGCCAACATTGGTCAGCACTTCTTCAATAGTAACAACATGGATTTTACAACCAGTGAAGCGCGCCCGCTGTTCTATTTCTATATCTGAAGCAATCAGAACTAAATCTGCGCGCATGATATCTTGAGCGGAGAGAGGGTTTTCAATCCCCATTGCACCCTGAGTTTCGACCTTGATCTGCAAGCCTTTTTTAGGTGCAGCTTTACTCAATGCATCGGCAGCCATGTAAGTATGAGCAATACCGGTAGGGCAGGCGGTTACAGCAACAATTTTCATCTAAAACCTCACAATGTCCAGGTGGGTTATTGTCAACTTCTGACGACTTGGGTCAATGATCCAGATCTTCAAAATTTGTATTCTTATTACTCTTATGTGTCTTTATGACCTTATTTTGTAGGGTCATAAAGACACGAGTTTTTCTTAACATATTGAATTTCGGTTGATTTAACACTGGAATGAATATTGCTGTTAGATAGTTAGATTCAATATTTGGAGTGACCATTGTGCTCAATATTACTGACAAAAAAGTCGAAGAAGCCATTCCGCCGATTTTACGTCTGGGGTTCCGGCCCTTCTTTTTGCTTGGGGCCGTTTATGCTGTTATTGCTGTCGCCTTGTGGGTATGGATGTTTCAAAACGGCCAGCCTGCGACGTTAAAGGTACCGGCTTTGTGGTGGCATGTGCATGAGATGCTGTTTGGCTTCTCGATGGCGATTGTGGTGGGGTTTGTCTTGACCGCAGTCCAAAACTGGACGGGAATCAATGGCACCAAGCACCATAGATTGGCGGTATTGGTTGGCTTGTGGCTACTTCCGCGTGTGCTGTTCTGGACACCTGCGCCTTTGTGGTTGATTTCATCGATCGAGGCTCTGTTTATCGCTTTTGCTGCTTATGAAGTTGGCAGTCGAGTGATCAAAGCCAAAGGGTGGAAAAATCTGTTCTTTGTGCCTTTATTTGTTTTGGCGATTGTGGCGAATTTTGCCAGCTACGCGACCATCAAGGGGATGCCGCCGTTTCCTTCTTCGGCGGTCTGGCAAGCAATGTTGTGGTGGTTTACGATTTTACTGTCGGTAATGGGCGGGCGAGTGATTCCATTCTTCACAGCTCGGCGATTTAATTTTGAGAAACCACAGTCGATGACTTGGCTAGAATGGACGGCAAACCTCCCGCTGGTCAGTTTATTTATTCTTAGCTTTTTCCCTGTCACTTTTGCTCAGCTCGGGCCTTCTCTGATGGTTATTTCTGGTTTAGCACATTTAGTACGTGTGATGAGATGGCAGCCGTGGCGCACCGTTAAAGAGCCGTTAGTGTGGGCACTACACTTAGCCTACCTGTGTATTCCGGTCAGCTTATTGTTGAGAGGGTTACTCGATAACCCATTTGCGGGCCACAATATGTTGCATCTGTTTGCGATTGGAGCGCTCGGTGGTTTGATACTGGCGATGATCGCTCGTGTAACCATGGGGCATACTGGGCGAGCAATTTATCAGGGCCCAAATATGGCGTTAGCATTCGCTATGCTGACGGCTGCTGCGTTAGTTCGTAGTGTTGGTGTGGTTCTGTGGCCAGCCCAAATGATGTTGATGATTGATATCAGCGGGCTGTTATGGGTATTGGCTTTTACTCTGTATGTGATTAAGTTTGGCCCTATGTTGCTAAAAGCGAGAGTCGACGGTCATCCTGGTTAAGTAGCTAACGGCTGCCTTCGCGCGTTGTTCGATTCACTTAGCAGAAAAATAAAAAGGGTTGATGCTTACACATCAACCCTTTTTCTGTTCGGCTACTAGCTTAGTTATTGCTGTGTAGCTCAGAGTTCAGCTCTACTGCAGTTTTGTTCGCCAGACATTCAATCTGACCAGTCACTGAATTGCGACGGAACAGCAAGTCAGACACGCCAGCTAGGTCACGCGCTTTCACCACTTCCACTTCATTGCCTTCTGAATCCAGCATACGAACCTTAGCACCCGCAGTGACATACAGACCTGACTCAACAGTACAACGATCGCCCAGTGGGAAACCAAGGCCTGCGTTTGCGCCTAGCAGTGAACTTTCACCGATAGAAACGACAACTGAACCACCACCAGACAGTGTCCCCATGATTGAAGCACCGCCACCGATATCAGAGCCGTTACCAACCACAACACCAGCAGAGATACGGCCTTCAACCATGCTCACACCAGTTGTACCTGCATTGAAGTTGATGAAACCTTCATGCATAACGGTTGTGCCTTCACCAACGTGAGCGCCAAGGCGAACGCGTGAAGTATCAGCGATACGCACACCAGCAGGTACCACGTAATCAACCATTTTAGGGAATTTGTCGACACAATCGACAGATAGGTTGCGGCCTGCTAGGCGTGCTTCAATTTGGCGATCAGCCAGTTCTGGCAGATCGATAGGGCCTTCGTTGGTCCACGCAATGTTGTGCAGTAGGCCAAAGATACCGTCAAGCACAGTACCGTGAGGTTGAACTAGGCGGTTAGAGATAAGCTGAAGCTTCAGGAAGCCTTCAGCAACAGAAGCTGGCTTCTCATCTGCTGCAAGAACAACAAGTACTAGCGGTTGTGAAGACTCTGCGGCTTTAGCTGCGAATGAGGCGTTTGCAGCATCACCGTTTGCTTCGAATGCGTTAGCAAGTTCTGCACTTTGTGCCGCAGAGATTTCGATTGCTTGGTTGCCTTGCTCGTAACCTGCTACTTTTGCGACTGCGTCTACCAGTGCGTCAGACGGGTTAAGAACTGGGTTCGGGAAAAATGCTTCAATGATTTTTCCATCGCGGTTTTTGGTTGCCGTACCGAAGGCTAGAGAAAAGTAAGCCATGTTGAATCTCCGTGTAGTAATCGTCAGTCAGGAAGAGTGAACTTGAACTCTTCCTCCAAATCAGTTGAGTTCATCATAAAGAGAGCTTTTTCGACTTTAAAGAGCAGAAACAGATAAAGTCTTTAGGTCGATACGTTTTGTCTCTTTAGCGATATCTTGTCTTTTTATCTATATAGGGAAGTTGTGAGGACGACAATGGTCATTGAGTGTGAAAGCAAAATAAAAAGAGCCCGAAACTGAGTTTCGGGCTCTTTAAATAAAGACTTTACTTTAAACTGATTGGCGTTTGCTTTTTAGCTTTATATTGTCCAACCAAGACACCCGTTGAGCTTGGGTGCGAAAGCAAAATTACTTGCTTAGGTCTTCTGCGTGCTCAGATAGGAACGCTGCAACACCTTTTGGAGATGCGTCCATACCTGCTTTACCTTCTTCCCACTGTGCAGGACATACTTCACCGTTCTTCTGGTGGAAGTTTAGAGCGTCAACCATGCGTAGCATTTCGTCGATGTTACGGCCTAGTGGTAGGTCGTTAACAACTTGGTGACGTACAACGCCTTCTTCGTCGATTAGGAAAGAGCCACGGAAAGCAACGCCTGCTTCTGGGTGCTCAACGTCGTATGCTTTACAGATTTCGTGCTTAACGTCAGCAACTAGTGGGTACTTAACTTGACCGATACCGCCATCTTCGATAGCAGTGTTACGCCATGCGTTGTGAGAGAACTGAGAATCGATAGAAACACCGATTACTTCAACACCTTTAGCTTGGAAATCAGCTAGACGGTTGTCGAAAGCGATTAGCTCAGATGGGCAAACGAAAGTGAAATCTAGTGGGTAGAAGAAAACAACCGCTTTCTTACCTTTAGTGAACTCTGCAAAGTTGAAGTTATCAACGATCTCACCGTTACCTAGAACAGCTGCAGCAGTAAAATCTGGGGCTTGACGACCTACTAGTACCATTTTTTTGCTCCTAAAATATATGGTTAGTTCCAAACCAATTGATTCGTTTTTGGTTTGGTCCGTGTTTGTACGCGACAAACTATAGTACAGATTGTAGTATGGAAAAAAGCGAAATAAATAGATTGAGTTAATCGAAAAAAGCGATAATGCTAAACCATTATCTTGATCACTGGATGAGCAGTAGTTACGTATAGAATTATGAATAAGTGGCCTAGCCTCAAGCAATTACATTATTTGATAACCCTTCACGAAACACGCCACTTTAGTGAGGCGGCGGAACGGTGCTTCGTGAGTCAGTCAACGCTCAGTAAAGGTATTCAAAACCTTGAAGAGCTGATTGGTTGCCCTCTTTATGAGAAGAAAGATAAGAAAAGCCCATTAGTGTTTACACTGGCGGGAGAGCAGGTTGTCCAACAAGGGCGTGAACTTCTGGCAAAAGGACAAGATCTGGTGGAACTTGGTCGCCTTTGTCAGGGAGATGAAATGGAAGGGCAATTGCGTGTGGGTTGTATTCCAACCATTGCGCCTTTTTTACTCTGTGATTTGGTGCAGGAAGTGAACCAGCGCTTTCCTTTACTGAACTTACTGCTAAGAGAAGACACCACAACCAATTTACTGGCGGCGCTGCGCCACGGTGAATTAGATGTACTTATCTTAGCTTTGCCAGTTGATATAGATGGCATGGAAAGCAAAATCGTCGGTAATGATCCATTTCGGATGATCATCAGCCGTAATCAGGCCGACGCGATTCAGACCCCGATTAAGTACGATGACTTACCTGATGAGTTTGTGTTCTTACTGGAAAAAGAACACTGCCTAACAGAACATGCCGTTTCTGCCTGCCAGCTGACTAAGAAAGAGAAGATTAACCCGTTCTCGGCAACCAGTTTACATACCTTGGTTCAGATGGTTGCCAATGGGCTAGGAACCACCTTTATCCCCCAGATGGCAATCGATCACGGGTTGATTGATAACCAGAACTTAGTGGTTGTTGATGCCCCTGGGCAGCAAGCACACCGCCATATTGGGCTAGTTTGGCGCCCTAGTTCTTCAAGAGTGAATACTTTTAATCAACTGGCACAAGTCGTGTCAGAGCTGCTTTAGCGATAAGTATTAGACCAAATCTCGATGATACCTTCCAAAAGCACACTGGTTTTAGTGTGCTTTTTAGCATTTTATTCTGTTGGTGAACTTTAACTTGTAAAATTTTACAAAGAAATCTTGATGAAGCTTTCATTAAATTGTGAAATTTCACAGTGTCAATTTTACAGCTCACTAAAAACACTCTGTTTGACTCGCCTCCGAAATAGCCACGAAATCCCCTGTCTGATAAAGAGATGCCTAATTCACTCGTAAGTTAAACGCGTGTTTGAAACGGTTTTACAGTTCTAATTTTACTGTAATTAAATTACGTAACTGGTTACATTTTGGTGATCAAAATCAACAACTTATAGGCAGCGGAATAAAACTTTGAATTTAGTCGATAGGCTACTTTAGGACTTTTGCTCTACCGCATGTTGGTGTAGTTTAAATTAAGGCTCTGTAAGACTTATGTCTAGATTGAAAAGGCAAACTAAGTTAGCCAAGGTAGAGCTCACAAGACAAAATAAACGAAGAAAGCAGTGATCAATTAGGATGTTTGATTGTTGTTTTATAGTTACAAATGTAACTCTTCAAAAATTAGAGCAACCACTGATACAACCCATAACAGTCATCGTTGTATTGGAGCGTTAAAGGAAGAGAATATGCTTGCCAACACACCAGATAGAGAAAAAACAACAGCCGAAGCCCAAGAAACCTTACACCAAGAAGGCATGCTTGAAGTGACTGGTACCCTTTCACCAGAACATCAGGCGATTTTCCCTGTTGAAGCCCAAACCTTTTTATCTCTTCTGTGTGCTCAGTTTGCCAGCCAGACCGATACACTGCTTGCTCAACGTGAAAAAAAGCAAGCACGTATCGATGCTGGGGAACTGCCAGACTTTCTCGAAGATACACAAGATATCAGAGAAGGTAGCTGGAAAATTCTCGGGATCCCTCAAGATCTGCAAGACCGCCGCGTAGAAATCACTGGTCCTACTGACCGTAAAATGGTGATTAATGCGCTGAATGCGAACGTGAAAGTGTTCATGGCGGACTTTGAAGACTCGATGTCCCCCGCTTGGGGTAAGGTGTTAGATGGTCAAATCAACCTGCGTGACGCAGTGGATGGTGAGATCAGCTACACCAATCCGGTTAATGGTAAGCAATATGAGTTGAAGGATGATCCAGCGGTTTTGATATGCCGAGTACGTGGTTTACACCTAAAAGAAAAACACGTGACGTTTAATGGTGAGATCATTCCGGGAGCTTTATTCGACTTTGCGCTTTATTTTTACAATAACTACAAAGCGCTAATGAAAAAGGGCAGTGGCCCTTACTTCTACCTACCAAAACTGCAATCGCATAAAGAAGCGCAGTGGTGGAGCAAAGTGTTCCATTTTACTGAGGATTACTTTGGTCTAGACACAGGTACTATCAAAGCCACCGTGCTGATTGAGACACTGCCAGCCGTGTTTGAAATGGATGAGATCCTATTTTCGCTTAAAGAACATATTGTTGGTCTTAACTGCGGTCGCTGGGATTACATCTTTAGCTACATCAAAACACTGAAAAAGCACCCAGATCGTGTCCTTCCGGACCGTCAGGTTGTGACTATGGATAAGCCGTTCCTAAATGCTTATTCGCGTTTACTTATCCGTACCTGTCATCGTCGTGGTGCCTTTGCAATGGGGGGAATGGCAGCATTCATTCCAGCAAAAGATCCACAGGAGAATCAAAAGGTTCTCGACAAAATTCAAAACGATAAAGCACTGGAAGCAAATAACGGCCATGACGGTACTTGGGTGGCTCACCCTGGTTTAGCCAACACGGCAATGGAAGTGTTTGGCAGCGTGCTGGGCGAGAGAACCAATCAACTTGATGTTTCTCGTTCGGATGACGCGCCAATTACTGCCGATGATCTGCTCGCGCCTTGCCAAGGAGAGCGAACAGAGCAGGGCATGCGCCACAACATTCGAGTGGCACTCCAATACATTGAAGCGTGGATCTCTGGTAATGGCTGTGTCCCTATCTACGGCTTGATGGAAGACGCCGCAACGGCAGAAATTTCCCGAGCGTCGATATGGCAATGGATTCAGCATGGAAAAGCGCTCGACAATGGTCAAGTGGTAACCAAAGCCTTGTTCGAACAATACCTTAGTGAAGAAATTGACGTCGTAAAAGCAGAAGTTGGAGATGAACGTTATCAGGCGGGTCGTTTTGAAGAAGCGGCTGAACTGATGGCCAAACTGACCACCAGCGACGAACTAACGAACTTTTTAACCATTCCAGGTTATGACTACCTGGACTAATGAATCAATAACAACATCAGTAACGTGAACATTTCGAGGCGGAGATGGATGTACCGCCAGAGAAAAAATAAAAACAGCGCCCGTATTGTCAACAAATAGCAGCGCACATCAATAGAGGGATAGACCGATGACTAATTTAACTCGCCGCCAACAAATCGAAGCTCTTGAAAAAGACTGGGCAACTAACCCACGCTGGAAAAATGTAAAGCGTCCATATACAGCAGAAGAAGTCGTAGAACTGCGCGGTTCGATGGTGCCAGCCAACACAATTGCGCAGCGCGGTGCAGACAAACTGTGGTCTTTGGTCAACGGTGATGCTAAGAAAGGCTACGTAAACTGTTTGGGTGCACTGACTGGTGGTCAAGCGGTCCAGCAAGCGAAAGCGGGTATTGAAGCGATTTACTTATCAGGTTGGCAAGTAGCGGCAGATAACAATACTGCATCGACTATGTACCCTGATCAATCACTTTACCCTGTTGACTCAGTGCCTTCAGTGGTTAAGCGCATTAACAACTCATTCCGTCGTGCGGACCAAATTCAATGGTCTGGCGGTAAATCACCGGCGGATGAAGGCGGTATCGACTACTTCCTACCAATCGTTGCAGACGCAGAAGCCGGCTTTGGTGGTGTACTTAATGCTTACGAGCTAATGAAGTCTATGATTGACGCTGGCGCAGCAGGTGTTCATTTTGAAGATCAGCTTGCATCAGTGAAGAAGTGTGGTCACATGGGCGGTAAAGTTCTTGTTCCGACTCAAGAAGCGGTTCAGAAGCTGGTTGCAGCCCGTCTGGCAGCTGACGTAGCGGGTACTACTACGTTGGTTATCGCTCGTACGGATGCAAACGCAGCAGACCTACTGACTTCGGATTGCGACCCGTACGATAAAGACTTCATTCAAGGTGACCGTACTCAAGAAGGTTTCTACCGTGTACGTGCAGGCATTGACCAAGCGATTGCTCGCGGCCTAGCTTACGCACCTTATGCTGACCTTATCTGGTGTGAAACGGCAACGCCGTGTCTGGAAGAAGCGCGTAAGTTTGCAGAAGCGATTCACGCTGAATACCCAGACCAACTGCTTGCGTACAACTGTTCTCCTTCTTTCAACTGGGAGAAGAACTTGGATGCAGAAACTATTGCTAAATTCCAGCAAGAGCTCTCTGACATGGGCTACAAGTACCAGTTCATCACACTAGCGGGTATTCACAATATGTGGTTCAACATGTTCGAACTTGCGCATGACTACGCACAAGGTGAGGGTATGCGCCACTACGTTGAGAAAGTACAGCGTCCAGAATTCCAGGCAGCAGAGAAAGGCTACACCTTCGTTGCACACCAGCAAGAAGTGGGTACAGGCTATTTCGACAAGATGACCAACACCATCCAAGGTGGAAACTCATCAGTCACGGCTCTGACTGGCTCAACGGAAGAGGACCAGTTCTAAAGTATCCCTGTCATGATGACCAAGGCTCTCTCTTGCTAGCCTTCGGTCATCGATATTCTGTTTAGGCATAAACTTTGACATGCTTTGAGCGACATTAAGTCGCTCTTTTTTTTGCCTATCACTCAACTTCTTCAGGTTCGGCTTCTTCTTGCAGCTCTAGCAAATTGATAGCGATGGCAACAAAGTCACTGTCAGTGATAATACCGACTAACTGACCCTTTTCGACAACAGGTAGACAGCCAACCTTATGCTTTTGCATGTAGATGGCGCTTTCTTTCAACCCTGCTTGAGGAGAAACCGTCATGACACCTGTTTTCATCACTTCATAAAGTGGTGTATTGAGAGTGAAGGACTGGTTTTCTGGGATTTGCTGTAAGCTCGATTCTTGTGCGGCCAACACGTCACGTTGAGAAACCACGCCAAGTAGCTGCTTATTAGCGTCGACAATTGGAACGTGGCGAATATCTAGTGCTTCCATGGTATGTTTTGCGTCGGCAAGTAGGTGTGAACGCAGCAGGGTATGGGGGGTGCGCGTCATCATGTCTTCGACTTTTATCATGGCTGCCTCCTGAGTGATAGAGTTATTGTTTTGTTCTCTTTTAATATAGTAATTTTCCACTCGGGAGTATGAGAGCTGGATAGATTTTTATTCCGATAACCTTGAAAAAAATGTGGCGAATTATGTACAGAATATCCAGCTAATTTTACAGCCTTCCTCCATACACCCGTTAATTCAATATTGATTACAATAATTCACATCTCAATCCTTGCTATTGCGCTTGTGCGGCATATACTAGTCGGCTGCGAAAAACTCGTCGTCTGTTTGTGACAGAATCAGTTCGACTTCCATCACGACGTAAGAATCCACGACAAAAGATTAGTAACATGCAAGTATCAGATTTCCACTTTGATTTACCCGATGAGCTGATAGCTCGTTATCCTCAGCCTGAGCGCACCGCGAGCCGTTTGCTTCAACTTGATGGCAACAGTGGTGAGCTAAGTGATGGCACGTTCACGGATGTACTTGAGCAAGTGCAGCCGGGCGATCTTGTGGTTTTCAATAATACTCGTGTGATTCCTGCGCGTATGTTTGGCCGTAAAGAGTCAGGCGGTAAGCTGGAAGTGTTAGTGGAACGTGTGTTGGATGAAAAAAGCATTCTGGCTCATGTGCGCTGTTCTAAATCGCCTAAACCGGGTTCAACCATCTTTATTGGTGAAAACGACGAGTATTCTGCACAAATGGTTGCCCGCCATGACGCCTTGTTTGAACTGAAATTCAATGCAGAGAAAAACGTGTTGGCGGTTTTGGAAGAGATCGGCCACATGCCGCTTCCACCTTATATTGATCGCCCAGATGAAGATTCAGATAAAGAGCGCTACCAAACGGTTTACAACGAAAAACCGGGTGCAGTGGCTGCGCCGACAGCTGGTCTGCACTTTGATGAAGCGCTGCTTGAGAAAATCAAGGCGAAAGGTGCTGAGTTTGCTTATGTGACTCTTCACGTAGGTGCCGGTACATTCCAACCGGTTAAGGTCGAAAATATCAACGATCACCACATGCACGCAGAGTATGTGGAAGTACCGCAAGAAGTGGTGGATGCGATTAACGCTGCGAAAGCGCGCAATGGTCGAGTCATTGCAGTGGGTACAACATCGGTACGTTCCCTAGAAAGTGCTGCTCAGGATGCATTGAAGAAAGGTACTGCGCTTGCGCCATTCTTTGGTGATACTGAAATCTTTATCTACCCAGGTTACGAATATCAGTTAGTGGATTGTTTAATCACTAACTTCCACCTGCCAGAGTCGACACTGATCATGTTGGTCAGTGCATTTGCAGGTTACGAAAATACGATGAACGCATACAAACACGCGGTAGAAAACAAGTATCGTTTCTTCTCGTATGGTGATTCGATGTTCATCAGGAAAAAAACGGACTAGCTGCCTCTTACGCTAGTCAGCTTTTTTTTAATTGAGTTATTTACGAGTGCTAGCAGTAAGCTAGGACGCAAATCAAAAGGTTGATTTGTATCTCGCATGGAAGGCGACCGCTCCCTAATGGGGATAACCCCGAAAATATCGTCAGACTGTTTCTCTGACAATTGGAGGCTTCGTGAAGTTAAAATTTGATCTTAAGAAGAAAGATGGTGTTGCACGTCGTGGTCAACTGACCTTTGAACGTGGCACTGTTCAGACACCTGCTTTTATGCCTGTTGGTACTTACGGTACTGTTAAAGGTATGACGCCTGAAGAAGTTAAAGGCACAGGCGCTGAAATTCTTCTTGGCAACACTTTCCACCTTTGGTTACGCCCAGGTCAGGAAATCATGAAAATGCATGGCGACTTGCACGATTTCATGAACTGGCACGGTCCTATCCTGACAGACTCAGGCGGTTTTCAGGTATTTAGCCTAGGTGACATCCGTAAGATCACTGAAGAGGGCGTACACTTCCGTAACCCTGTTAACGGTGACAAGATTTTCATGGACGCAGAGAAGTCGATGGAAATCCAAAAAGACCTTGGGTCTGACATTGTGATGATCTTCGATGAATGTACGCCATACCCAGCGACACACGCAGAGGCGAAAAAGTCGATGGAAATGTCGCTGCGTTGGGCTCAGCGCTCACGTGATCATTTCGATAAGCTAGAAAATCAGAACAACCTATTTGGTATCGTTCAGGGAGGCGTTTACGAAGACCTACGTGATGTATCGGTGAAAGGCCTGACGGAAATCGGTTTCGACGGCTACGCTGTCGGTGGTTTGGCGGTTGGCGAACCAAAAGAAGACATGCACCGTATTCTTGAGCACACTTGTCCACAGCTTCCGGAAGACAAACCTCGTTACTTAATGGGTGTTGGCAAACCAGAAGATTTAGTAGAAGGTGTACGTCGCGGTATTGATATGTTTGACTGCGTAATGCCAACGCGTAATGCCCGTAATGGTCACCTATTTGTGACGGGTGGTGTGATCAAGATCCGTAATGCGAAACATAAAACAGATACAACACCATTGGATCCAGAGTGTGACTGTTACACTTGTCAGAATTACTCTAAGTCGTACCTACACCACTTAGATCGCTGTAATGAAATTCTAGGTGCTCGCCTGAATACCATTCACAACTTGCGTTACTACCAACGTGTGATGGAAAGTATCCGTAAGGCGATTGATGAAGATCGCTTTGATGAGTTCGTCAAAGAGTTCTATGAGCGTCGTGGTCGCGAAGTGCCACCACTGGCGAAAGAGCAGTAATTGACTAGATAAAAGAATTAAAGCCTTTGGCATTTCGCCAGAGGCTTTTGCTAATAAAGTAGGCAGACGCAGTGAATTTTTGAGAGAGTGATCTCTAATAGTCACTCTTTCTCTTGAAACTCAAAAGCGTAGGCCCAACTTGGAATATTAATAAAAAATAATAGAGGATTGTTTTAATGATTATTTCTCCAGCTTACGCAGCAGAAAGTGCACCAGCAGGCGGCGGTTTCGAAATGCTAATCATGCTTGGTATGTTCGCGGTAATTTTCTACTTCATGATTTACCGTCCACAAGCTAAACGCGTGAAAGAGCACAAGAGCTTGATGTCTTCCATGGGCAAAGGTGATGAAGTTCTGACTAGCGGCGGCCTAGTGGGTAAAATCACTAAGATTGCAGAAGACAACGACTACATCTCAATTGAGCTAAACACGAATAACGAAGTTGTGATCAAGAAAGATTTTGTTACTGCAGTGCTACCAAAAGGTACGCTGAAGTCTCTATAAAACAGCTAAAGGATCCTCGCTGTGCTTAACCGCTATCCGTTATGGAAGTACTTGATGGTGGTGTTTACCATCGCTATCGCCGCATTGTATGCACTTCCAAATATCTACGGTGAAGATCCGGCAATTCAAGTTACAGGGGCGCGTGGCGCCTCTGTAGATATGTCAACGCTGGATTCTGTCACTGAAGCTCTTGATGAAAAGGGCTTATCTCATAAATCCATTGCTCTCGAAAATGGATCCATTCTTGTACGCTTCAACGATACCGACACTCAAATCAGTGCCCGTGATGTCATCAATGAAGCTCTGGGTAAAGACAATATTGTTGCTCTTAACCTAGCTCCTGCGACTCCAGACTGGTTAGAAGCAATTGGCGCAGCGCCAATGAAGCTCGGTCTTGACCTTCGCGGTGGTGTTCACTTCCTGATGGAAGTAGATATGGACGCTGCGATGGAGAAACTGGTCAGCCAGCAGGAAGAAGCTTTCCGTAGTGAACTGCGTGAAGAAAAGATTCGCTACCGTGCGATTCGCCCTTCAGGCAAAGAGGCGGTTGAAGTCTTGCTGCGCAACGAAGAGCAGCTTGCGGATGCTAAACGCTTACTGCAGCAAAACCATCCTGATATGACCTTTGTCGACTCAGACTCTGATGGTCGTTTCACTCTGACTGCCACTTTTACTGAGCAACGTCTGACCGAAATTCGTAACTACGCTGTTGAGCAGAATATTACTATTCTGCGTAACCGTGTAAACGAACTGGGTGTTGCTGAACCACTTGTACAGCGTCAGGGCGCAAGCCGCATTGTTGTTGAACTACCAGGTGTTCAGGATACGGCTCGTGCGAAGGAAATTCTGGGTGCGACGGCAACGCTTGAATTCCGCGAAGTCGACGACAAAGCGGATCTCGCTGCTGCAGCCAGTGGCCGAGCGCCAGCGGGCAGTGAAATCAAACAAGACCGCGATGGTCGTCCAGTTGTGCTTAAGAAACGCGTTATCCTAGGTGGTTCTAGTATCACTGATGCGAGCTCAAGTGTGGATGAATATGGCCGTCCTCAGGTTAACATCTCGCTAGACAGTGAAGGTGGTAACAAGATGTCAGCGTTCTCTAAGAAGAACATTGGCAAGCTGATGGCAACTGTGTTTGCTGAGTACAAAGACAGCGGACGCAAGACGCCAGATGGTCGCGTTATCCTGACGAAGCATGAAGAAGTGATTAACCAAGCAACGATTCAATCAGCGCTTGGCCGTAACTTCCGCATCACAGGTATCGACTCGGCGGCTGAAGCGCACAATCTTGCACTACTGCTTCGTGCAGGTGCTCTGATTGCACCGATTTCTATCGTTGAAGAACGTACGATTGGTCCATCTATGGGTCAACAGAACATCGACATGGGTATCATGGCATGTATCTGGGGTATGGCGGCAGTTATGCTATTCACGCTGCTTTACTACCGTAAGTTTGGTCTGATTGCCAACACCGCGCTGATGGTAAACCTTGTACTGATTATTGGTGTGATGTCGATGATTCCGGGAGCAACGATGACGTTGCCTGGTATTGCCGGTATTGTTCTGACGGTCGGTATGGCAGTCGATGCTAACGTCTTGATTTTCGAACGGATACGTGAAGAGTTGCGTGACGGGCGAAACCCTCAGCAGGCGATTCATCAAGGTTATGCGAACGCATTCAGCACCATTGCCGATGCCAACATCACCACTTTGATTACCGCAATAATCCTGTTTGCTGTAGGTACAGGCGCAATCAAAGGTTTCGCGGTGACACTGTCTATCGGTATCTTAACGTCTATGTTTACTGCCATCATTGGTACACGCTGTATCGTGAACCTGATGTACGGTGGTAAGCGCATCAACAAACTGTCGATCTAAGGCTAGGAATTATTATGTTTCAGATTCTAAAAGCAGACAAATTGATCGACTTTATGCGTTGGTCGAAATTCGCCTTCGTGCTGTCGATCCTGATGATTGGCGCGTCGATTTTTACTCTTTCTACTAAGTGGTTGAACTGGGGCCTAGACTTCACTGGCGGTACGCTGATTGAAGTTGGCTTTGAGCAGCCTGCTGATTTGGAAGAGATTCGTACTGCGCTGGAAGCAAAAGGTTTTGGTGACGCAACGGTTCAAAACTTTGGTAGTGCTCGTGATGTGATGGTTCGTTTGCGCCCTCGTGATGGTGTCGCAGGTGAGACTTTGGGTAACCAAATTCTTTCTGCCATCAAGGAAGGCACTGGTGAAAGCGTTGAAATGCGCCGTATCGAGTTTGTAGGGCCAAACGTAGGTGATGAGCTAACAGAAGCAGGTGGCCTGGCGATCATCGTTTCTCTTATCTGTATCCTGATTTACGTTTCGGTGCGATTCGAATGGCGTTTAGCGGCTGGTGCGGTACTTGCCCTGGCACACGACGTTATCATTACGCTTGGCGTGTTCTCCTTGATGCAAATCGAGGTTGACCTGACAATCGTTGCAGCCTTGCTGACGGTAGTGGGGTACTCGCTCAACGATACCATTGTTGTATTTGACCGTATTCGAGAAAACTTCCGCAAGATGCGTAAAGGCGAACCAGCTGAAATCATGAACAGCTCAATCACACAAACATTGAGCCGTACCTTGATTACATCCGGTACCACCTTATTCGTAGTCATCGCTCTGTTCACGCAAGGCGGCGCTATGATTCATGGCTTCGCCACTGCACTTCTGCTGGGTATCACTGTAGGTACATACTCTTCAATCTATGTGGCTTCGGCACTGGCATTGAAACTGGGTATTACTAAAGAACACTTGATGCCGCCTCAAGTTGAGAAAGAAGGCGCAGAGTTTGACGAAATGCCATAAGGCAAAACGTTTTGTATGAGAAAGGCCGCTGACAAGTCAGCGGCCTTTTGTTTTTTATTGGGGTAATAAACCGTCTGAATCAATCATATTTCATCAACAGTGCCTGATTGACGCTAGGCAAAAGCATGTTTTCTTTAGTGACGAAAATGGTCTCGGTAGCGATGTTTTTGGAATACTCTTGGCCCAAAAAGGCTTGGTATACGGTATAGACACTTTTGTAGCCCATTTCGAAAGGTTGCTGGATGATAAGCCCATAAATAGAACCGTCTTCGAGTGCATTCACCAGAGAGTCATTGGAGTCGAAGCCGATGTGGATGAGTCCCTCTGGGGCAGAGACGGTGTCCAGAGCCATAAGTACACCTAACGTAGTGGATTCATTAGGTGTAAATATGCCGTCCAATTCAGCAATCTGACTTTGAAGAATTCGCTCCGCATTTTTACGAGCTTCTCCAATTTTAGTATCAAGATAATCATCGACAGCCACGACTAGCCCAGATGAAGTTGCGCCATCGACAAAGCCCTTTTCTCGAGCATCGGTAGAAATCACGCCTTTCTTCATTCTGAGTAACGCGACCCTTCCTTTGTTACCTAGCTTTTTAGCCATTTCTTTTCCCGCGAGGACACCTGCTTGATAATTGTTAGTGGCAATCACGCTGACCACATCCGGAGAGCCAGTATCTCGATCAAAGTAGACTGTGGGTACACCCGCTTCTTTCAAGCGAGCGACATCATAGGCTCTATCTCTGGTATTCGGTGCTAAGACTAAGCCAATACAGGCATTCTCCATGACTTGATCGATGATGAAGCGTTGAGCACTGACATCGGATTCATCGTGGGGACCACGAAAGTAAATTTTAAGGCCTAGTTCTTGACCTGCTTTTTCACTTCCTGCTTTGACTGACTTCCAGAAATCATGCACGGAGCCTGCTGGGACAACGCCAATGCAATCCTGAGCAAGCGAAAAAGAGCTATATAAGAGGGCAAGCAAGTACATCAATCTTCGTGTCATGGTGTTTCTCCTTCTACCCATCTGGCACTCAAGAGTTGATGCGATAGGGGTTAATATTAACCCTAGTTGATGTGCGCTAAGATCATCAAGAAGTCCAATCGACAAGACATTATTGTTGGACTTGATATGATGGAGAAAACATTAAAAAGGGAAGCAAGCTATGCCACATTTACGTTTTCGTGCTGTCGAGCCACAAACGGTTCAAACCTTATCAAAATCTCTGATTGATGAGCTACAGCCACACATGGGTTGCCCTCGTGAAGATTTCACATTCGAGTACATCTACACTACGTTTTATCATGAAGGTGAGGTGAGTCAGGCGTATCCGTTTGTTGAGGTATTGTGGTTTTATCGTGGGCAGCAAACTCAGGACGCTGTCGCAGAGATCATTACTCAGCAAGTGCGTGGGATGATTGGTGAAGATGTGGATGTCGCGGTGATTTTTACCGCTCTGGATGCTAAAGCTTACTACGACAACGGTGAGCATTACTAAACAGAAACGTTAGGAGATAGTACATGGGATTGGCAATCAAAGGATGGTTGAAGCAAGCTGGATTCATTGTACTTATCCTTTTCACATCTTCGCTTCAGGCCAGTCCCTGGGAGAAGATCCAATCCCCTTCGACGCAATCTCCTCAAGCGATTGGTAGCTATGCCAACGGTTGTCTTGTCGGCGCGGCGGCACTGCCTCTTCAAGGAGAAGGCTATCAAGTATTACGCAGCCAGCGACAACGTTACTATGCTCACCCACAGGCCGTCAGTTTTGTTCAGCGTTTGGCTACTCTGGCTGCGCAGCGCCTTAACACTCGTATTTTGATTGGTGATATCTCATTGCCTCAGGGGGGGCGCTTCTCTTCTGGGCATTCGAGCCATCAGACAGGGTTGGATATTGATATTTGGCTCAAGCTGGCTGATGACAAGCTTTCTTCTCAGCAACTGAGTAAGCCTGAACCAATGAGCGTGGTCAATCTCCAGCAGTATCAGTTAGTCAAACGGAATTGGGACCAGCGCCACTTCGAATTGATCAAAATGGCGGCAAGTGACGAGGAAGTTGCACGCATCTTTGTTCACCCTGTCATCAAAGAAAAACTGTGCTCGCAAGAAGTATCGGCTGAACGGAGCTGGTTGAGAAAAGTACGGCCGTGGTGGGGGCACCATTATCATATGCACGTCAGGCTAAAATGCCCTGAAGGGAATAGTACCTGCAAATCACAGGCTGCCCCCCCGAAAGGTGATGGATGTGGCGCTGAGTTGGCCAGTTGGAAACCACAGCCTAAACCTGCCGCGCCAAAAGTTGCGGTAAGTAAACCGAAGAAGAAAAAAATGAAAGTGATGCCGATGGAATGTCAGCAACTGCTGGAAAGTATTTAAGCAGGATTATCAATAGAATAAAAAATGCCGCTCAATGGAGCGGCATTTTCTGTTTAGGCTAACCCTTGGATGATGACGAACTTCTCTAACAACTCTTCTTCAGTTTCGACATGATTTGGGTCAGTGATGATGCACTTGGTGATCGGGCACACCGACTGACAGGTCGGTTTCTCATAGTGGCCTTTACACTCAGTGCAAAGATCGGGGTCGATCTCAAAGATAGTGTCACCCATGGTAATCGCGCCGTTTGGGCACTCTGGGTCACACATATCACAGTTAATGCACTTATCCGTAATCAACAACGCCATGGTTATTTACCTGTTGGGTTACGGGTATCCTGACCATTATTAAGATTGCGCATTAACAGACCGTATTCTAAGTCCATGTCCTGAGGTACAGGAATGAAAACAAAGTGGCCGTTTCCTTTTGCGTCATCAACGGGTTGTGATTTACGGTTTTCCATCGCTTCTAGAGTAAAGACAACGTTGCCTTTTGGTGTCATAAGCTCAAGGCTGTCACCAATAACGAATTTGTTCTTCACTTCAACTTCAGCCAGATCACCACGACGTTTACCCGTGAACTCACCGACAAATTGCTGAGCATCAGATACGGAATAACCGTAGTCGTAATTCTGGTAAGTGTCGTGCGTATGACGGCGTAGGAAGCCCTCTGTATAGCCACGGTGAGCCAAGCTTTCAAGCGTGGTCATTAGGCTTTCATCGAATGGCCTGCCCGCAACTGCATCGTCGATTGCTTTACGATAAACCTGCGCGGTACGTGCACAGTAGTAGAATGACTTAGTACGGCCTTCAATCTTGAGTGAGTGGACACCCATTTTAGTCAGACGCTCAACGTGCTGAATGGCACGCAGGTCTTTCGAGTTCATGATGTAAGTGCCGTGCTCATCTTCAAATGCCGCCATCTTTTCTTCTGGGCGGTGGCTTTCAGAAAGCAGTACTACTTCGTCGGTTGGTTTACCTAGGCCAAGTGTTGCCTCTGGGCGCTCATCTTGTACTTCAACCGCTTGCGCTTCGTTAGGGTCGAAGGCTTCAACGATATCACCAGAGTCGTTCTCTTTGCCTTTTTCGACGTTGTATTCCCAACGACATGCGTTAGTACAAGTACCTTGGTTAGGGTCACGCTTGTTGATGTAACCAGATAGGAGGCAGCGACCTGAGTAAGCCATACAAAGCGCACCATGAACAAAGACTTCAAGCTCCGTTTCAGGACAGTGCTGACGAATTTCTTCGATCTCTTCCAGAGAAAGCTCACGAGAAACAATTACACGTTCAACGCCATTGGCTGCCCAGAATTTAACTGTTGCCCAGTTGACGGCGTTGGCTTGAACGGACAGGTGAATTGGCATCTCTGGGAATGCTTCACGAACCATCATAATCAGACCAGGATCCGACATGATGAGTGCATCAGGGCCCATTTCAACCACAGGCTTCAGGTCACGGATGAAGGTCTTAAGCTTGGAGTTGTGCGGCTGAATGTTACATACCACATAAAGCTTCTTGCCTTGGGCGTGCGCTTCGTCGATACCAATTTTTAGGTTCTCGTGGTTGAACTCGTTGTTACGTACGCGAAGGCTGTAACGAGGCTGGCCTGCGTATACCGCGTCTGCACCATAGGCAAAGGCGTAACGCATATTTTTCAGGCTACCCGCTGGTGACAGTAGCTCAGGTACGAATGCTTTCTCAGTAGTCATGTGTAATTCTCTTAGTCTGATCTCAAGTCAGGTCCATTCCACCTTATGGAATTGGGGCGAAAATTTTACGCCAAAACGTGACCTGTGACTAGAAAAAAGTCCATAACTTAGGTGAGGAGATTACAGATAGGCGCTCGAACACGTCGAGCACCTAGAGAGGAGATTAAGCGTTAGGGTGAGGTAATCCGCCTAAACACTCGTATAAGTTTGGCAGGAAGGCGCTAAACTCGCCGCACATGAGTGAGAAGTCAGCGTCAAATCGTGCAGCCTGATCTTCACGAGGAATATCATCATTCTGATCTTTCAGTTCATCAGAGAATTTAAGGCGCTTGATACTACCATCTTCTGCCAGAATGAACTCAATACGCTCTTGCCACCAAAGAGCCAGTTTAGTTACTACCTTATCGGCATCGATGTGACTGCGAATTTCGTCTGCCGTCAGTTCTTGTTTCTTACAGCGGATCACACCGCCTTCTTCGAGAACCGACTTAAGCTCAGCTTCGTCCAACATTTGCATTCCAACTGGAGTTTCGCCCGTTTTCACCCATTCAGTTAACGTGGTTTCAACGGCTTTATCTGGAATGGCTGGCACGACAGGTAGGCTACCCATGGTCTTACGCAGAAGGGCGAGCACATCTTCCGCTTTCTTATAGCTGCTGGCATCTACCAGAATAAAGCCTTCTTTAGGCAGAATAAGAACAAAGGTATGGTTGCTGCGGCTGAATGCGCGCGGTAGCAAATCCATGACAATGTCATCTTTGAGGTTATCTTTCTCTTTTTTCTTCAGAGGTCGGCCTTCTTGTGCTTCCATCGCCTCAACTTTTGCATTGAGTGATTCTTTAATCACAGATGCTGGCAGCATTTTCTCTTCTTTCTTCGCGCAGATCAGAATGCGGTTTTCAGACACGTGAGTCATCATGTCGCCATGTTTACCCATTGCAGTAACCCAGCCAAACTTTTGCTTGTCCTGACTACCACAAGGCGTAAAACGAAACTCTTCAAGCTGCTTTTCCAGCTCGTCTGCTTTGAATTCAATATCTCGGTTAAAACGGTAAACCAGACAGTTTTTAAACCACATACACTTTCTCTATACCTGAAGTTTGGCCGCTCATCATAAAGACTTTTATCCTGCTTGTCCTAATGCAAGCGCGCAATAGTGGGATGAAAGTTATATGAAAATTTGTTTTCAAAGGTCACAAAAGTGTCATAATTGATGGTAATAATGCCTATCGTTGCAAAGGGTAAATACCCGATTAAATTCAACTAACTCAAAGGTTATTCAATTATGTCTAGAAGGATTCTGGTTGTTGAAGACGAAGCACCAATTCGTGAAATGCTTTGCTTTGTTCTTGAGCAAAAAGGTTACCAAGCGGTCGAAGCTGAAGACTACGATAGTGCGGTGACTAAGCTAGCTGAACCCTTCCCTGATCTAGTATTGCTAGACTGGATGCTACCTGGTGGCAGCGGCATCAACTTCATCAAACACATGAAACGTGAAGAGCTGACGCGCAACATTCCTGTTGTGATGTTAACAGCACGTGGTGAAGAAGAAGATAAGGTTCGTGGTCTGGAAGTCGGCGCAGATGACTACATCACTAAGCCATTCTCGCCAAAAGAGCTGGTGGCGCGTCTTAAAGCGGTGATTCGCCGTGTGACGCCAACGGCACTTGAAGATGTGATTGATGTGCAGGGTTTGAAACTGGATCCTGTTTCGCACCGTGTAACCGCGAACGATCAGCCTTTGGATATGGGCCCAACTGAGTTCAAGATGCTGCACTTCTTTATGACTCACCAAGAACGTGTTTACAGCCGCGAGCAACTGTTGAACAACGTATGGGGAACCAACGTGTATGTTGAAGACCGTACTGTTGATGTACACATTCGTCGTCTGCGCAAGGCGTTAGAAGCGGCAGGCCATGACAAGTTGATTCAGACGGTACGTGGTGCAGGCTACCGTTTCTCAACCAAGGCATAATTTAAATTTACCATCTGGAGAGGTAAGTGGTAGAGCGGTTAACTTGGAAAAAGCTAGCCTGGGAGCTGGCTTTTTTTTACACCCCTTGGGTGATTGTCGGATGGATTTTCGGTCATATGCCGTGGTTGCTTCTAGCTGCCACGGTTTTGCAGCTTGTATGGCATCTGCATAATCAGATGCGCCTGTCGGCGTGGTTGTGGGATGAAAAGCGCCTGACACCACCATCGGGAAGCGGCAACTGGGAGTCGTTATTTAACGGTATCTACCGCTTGCAGCAGCGCCAGCGTAAAAAGCGCAAAGAGCTGACCAATCTGATTCGCCGATTCCGCAATGGTGCTGAATCCTTACCGGATGCGGTTGTTGTGTTCCGTAGTGAAGGCAACATTGTTTGGTGCAACAAGCTCGCCCAACACCTGCTCGGCTTCCGTTGGCCTGATGATTCAGGTCAGCCGATTTCCAACCTTATCCGCACTCCAGATTTCATTAAGTATCTTAATAAACAAGATTTCTCTGAGCCGCTTGAAATGCGTTCGCCACTTAATGTCGAGCGTATGCTTGAGCTGCGTATTGTACCGTACACCGAAGGTGAGCACCTGATGGTGGTACGTGATGTGTCTCAGCTTAAGCAGTTGGAAGGCATGCGTCGTAACTTCTTTGCCAATGTCTCTCATGAGCTGCGTACGCCAATGACGGTGTTGCAAGGTTATCTTGAAATGACCGAAGACCCAGATATGGTCGTCGGCCCGATGTGGACCAAAGCCCATGGCGTAATGACTGAGCAGCTCAATCGTATGAACAGCTTGGTTAATCAACTGCTCACATTATCTAAGATTGAAGCGGCACCAATGCATGAGTTGGAAGATGTCGTGAACGTCCCTGCAATGCTAGATGTGTTGGAGAAAGAAGCGGCGAGCCTGAGTGGCGACCAGCAACATAAGCTGAACTTCGATATTGATAACAGCTTGCGTGTGCTTGGTGATGAAGACCAACTACGTAGTGCCATTTCAAACTTGGTTTATAACGCGGTGAAGTACACACCAGCAGGAGCGGATGTTCGGGTGCGTTGGTATCAGACTGCGCAAGGTGCATGTTTAGAAGTGGAAGATGGCGGTGAAGGCATTGAACCTCAGCACCTACATCGACTCACTGAGCGTTTCTATCGAGTGGATAAAGCACGATCTAGGGATACCGGTGGCAGCGGCCTTGGTCTGGCGATCGTGAAACATGCTTTGACACATCACGACTCGCATCTAGAAATACAGTCTGAAGTGGGTGTCGGCAGTAAATTCTCATTCGTGTTACCACCGCGTTTGGTGGTGAATTAATGAAGTTAGCGCTCACTACTCTTATTGTTTCTGCCAGCTTTTCCTTTGGTGTCCAAGCGGCTTCGACGAGCCTATCTGAATATCAAAAAGTGCCCGGTATTACCGGGAGTTTAACCAGTGTTGGTTCTGACACATTAGCAGGCATGACAACCTTGTGGGTAGAAGAGTTTAAGCAACTTTACCCGAGCGTGAATGGTCAGGTGCAAGCCTCTGGTTCTTCAACGGCTCCGCCAGCGTTAACCGAAGGGACTGCTCAATTCGGGCCAATGAGCCGACCGATGCGAAATCGGGAAATTGAAGCCTTTGAGCGTGAACACGGCTACAAGCCAACAGAACTCAGAATTGCCATTGATGCGATTGGAATCTTCGTTCACCGAGACAACCCGCTGAAAGGGCTCAACTTTACACAGCTAGACAATATTTTTTCTGCAACGCTGCGTTGTGGTGGGACTCAGCCTATTTCTACTTGGGCTGAGTTAGGGCTCGATTATCATTGGGCTAAGCGCAGTATGCAGTTGTTCGGTCGTAACTCGGTCTCTGGTACTTACGGATACTTTAAGAATAATGCGCTGTGTGGCGGAGACTTTAAAAGTAATGTCAATGAGCAGCCGGGCTCAGCGTCCGTTGTTCAGTCTGTTGCCTCTGCGATCAATACTATTGGGTACTCTGGGGTAGGGTATCAAGTCTCTGGAGTGAAACTGCTTCCCATTGCCAAGCAGGGTGAGGATTACATTGAGGCGAGTCAGGAAAATATCCTAACAGGTAAGTACCCACTATCACGCTATCTCTATGTCTATGTAAACAAGAACCCGTTTAAACCGCTGCCGCCGATTGAGCGAGAATTTATTCGCTTTATGTACTCACAGCAAGGGCAAAAACTGGTCGAAAAAGATGGCTATGTGCCGATCTCCGCAGAGATTGCACGCAGTGAGCTGGCAAAAGTAGGCATTGTCGATTAAGCGTCTGACTTGATGCTCACCGCTGTAGGCGTATCCAACTTACTTTGTTAAGCAACCCGATAACACTACCAACGGCTATCGAGCACTTCAGACTATACAACTAAAAATTCAGCGCCCAACCCGCGTTGTTCCAGTATTCTTGTTCAGTCATCAAATCAGCATGCAGCAGTTTGTTGTGCTCTAGCCACTCGTCATCCTCTGAACCCAATGTCCATGTATCGCCGTCTATGCTCAACATCAGTTTTGGCAAAGCGTCTTCGTTACGTTGACCGTTGAGTAAGATCGCGAGGCGCAAGATACGAATCACACCAATGATGTGCTTTTTCTTAAATAGCGTGAACTCTTCCATTTCATGTAGCTTAAGCGCCTTACGCTGAAAGCGGACTAGCATGGCCAACACTGTTTGTTGTTCACGGTTAAATCCGGGCATGTAGGTGTGACGAAGAATATAAGCAGAATGGCGATGGAAGGCTTGTAAACTGATGCTGAGACCGACTTCATGAAGCAGGGCGCTCCAGTCGAGCAAATCAAATAGCTCTGAGCTCTTTTTGATACCGAGATCCTGATGCACCTGTTGCAGGAAAGATTGCGCCTGATGTTTAATTTTTGCCGCATGGTCAAGGTCAACCAAATGCTTGCTGGCCATGTTTTCCGTGGTTCTCATCCGGATATCTGAGCGTTTAAAGCCATCTTCCATTTCGAACAGCAAACCTTCACGTAACGCACCTTCTGAAAAGTGCATTTCGTCTATTCTGAGGTCTTTAAAGATCGCCATCAGAATGGCCACGCCTGCGGCAAAAACTGGCTTTCTGTCTGGTGTTAATCCACTGAGGTCAATATCCTCAATCGTGGGCCATTCGCACAGCTTTTCGACTAACTTGTCGAGGCGCTTAGCGGTGATGATTCCATCGTCGTAGCCCATGCCAATCAAGACTTCTCGAATCGCTTTAATCGTACCGGATGAGCCAAATGCGATTTCCCAGCCTTTCTTACAGTAGCGATGAGCAATGGATTCTAATCTTTGTTCGGCTGCGAGTATTGCTTTAGCAAAATTTTTGCGCGAGAGCTTGCCGTTAGCAAAGTAAAGCTTGGTATAGCTGACGCAACCCATTTGTTTACTGTTGATCAGCTCCGGGTCAAACCCCTTGCCAATGATCATCTCAGTACTGCCGCCACCAATATCAACCACGAGTTTTGAGTCTGACTCTGGCTGGGTATGCGCGACTCCGAGGTAGATTAAACGTGCTTCTTCGACGCCGGGGATGATTTCAATAGGGAATGGCAGCACTTCTCTCGCACGTTGGAGAAAAATGTGGGCATTGTTGGCTTGGCGAAGAGTATGTGTAGCCGCAATACGTACATTGCACTCCTCGAAGCCTTGTAGACGTTCCGCAAACATAGCAAGGCATTCAAGACCTCGCTCAATCGAAGCATTATCTAGATTTTTTTGAGCATCTAAGCCTGCAGCGAGGCGAACTCGCTGTTTATGTCGGCTGACCAGTTGCAGATCTTGGTCTACGACACGAGCCACCACCATGTGGAAGCTGTTAGAGCCAAGGTCAATCGCGGCAACATCACGAATTTCCGGAGATTGAGTCATCACTAGGGGACTGTACTTTTCGTTTCTTTGTTTGTTTTTCTACATTTTTAAGATAGTCGTAAATGGCAATCTGAGAGCGAACTTTCTTACGGTTACCTCTTGGAACATAGGTATTGCTCATTTCTTTGTCTATCCAGCGGGCCTTTACTGTATCGGTAAAGTGGATGTTAATGATATCAATAATTCGCTGTTTAAGACGTTGGTCACGTACTGGAGCAGCAACTTCGATGCGGTAGTCGATATTGCGCGTCATCCAGTCAGCGGAGGAAATGTAAACCTGTGGATCTCCATCATTGTGCGTGATGATGACCCGCGGATGCTCAAGAAAACGATCAACGATGCTGATGATCTTGATGTTTTCACTCACCCCTTCGACCCCAGGGACCAGTGAACACATGCCACGGATGATCATCTTGATTTCTACCCCAGAAGCGCTGGCACCGTAGAGCTTATTAACCAGACCTTTGTCGACCAGATTATTCACTTTCAGTGTAATGGCGGCCTTTTTTCCAGCTTTAGCATTGGCGATTTCACCATCGATCAGACGGTACAGTTGTTTGCGTGAGTTACGCGGTGAAACTATCAGGTGTTCAAACCTTACTGGACGGTATGGATTTTCGATATAACCGAAGACATTGCGTACTTCATTAGTGATTTCTGGGTCAGCAGTCAGTAACGAGAAATCGGTATAAATACGGGCCGTTTTTTCATGAAAATTACCAGTTCCGATATGGGCATAGCGGATGATTTCATCGTTTTCTCGTCGGCTAATGAGTAGGAGTTTGGAGTGGATTTTCAGACCCGGAGCACCAAAAATGACTTGCACGCCAGCTTCAGTGAGGACTTTTGACCATTCAATATTGGCTTCTTCGTCGAATCGAGCTTGCAGTTCTACAACGACCGTTACCTGTTTGCCATTGTGTACTGCATCGATCAAAGAGTTCATCAGACGAGAGTCTTTGGCGACACGGTAGATATTGATCTTAACGCTGAGCACTTTAGGGTCGAATGAAGCTTGACGGACTAACTCAGAAATGTGCTCAAAGCTGTGGTATGGGTAGTAAAGCAGGATGTCCTGATTTTTGATCGCATCAAATTTGTTGGCATAGCCGTCGAAATCCGCACATTTCATCGGTGGCAATGGCTTGTTTTCTAAATACTCGCGTCCGACATTTGGAAAGCCGATGAAGTCTTTGAAGTTGTGGTAACGCCCGCCAGGAATTAAGCTATCGTAGTTGGATATTTGCAGTTTGTGGCACAGAAACTCCAGCATTTCTTCCGGCATGTCACGTTCGTAAACGAAGCGGACCGGCATTGCTGTCAGACGCTGACTGACCCCTTCTGACATCTGCTCAAGTAGGCTATGTTCCACCTCATGGCTAAGGTCATATTCCGCGTCGCGAGTCATTTTCATCGCGTAACCGTTTAGCTCGTCATAATCAAAAAAGCCGCTAAACAACTCATCAAGGCAGTAACGAATTATATTGTCGAGTAAGATAATGGTTTTGCGTCGTTTACCTTTCTGCTCGGGAACCATCACAAAGCGGGGTAGGTGATCGGTCGGGATCTCGATCAACGCATACTGATTTTGCTCTTCTTTACGCAGTTCAACCGCGATGTAAGCGTACTCATCTTTAAGAAACTGCAGGACATCAATATCGTCTCGCATCAGAAGAGGGGTGATATGTGGGAGAACCTGATTGCGGAAATACTTTTTGACCCACTTTTCTTGTGACTCGTTGAGCTGAGTTTCATTGACGAGAAAGATACGTCGGCGCGCCATGTCGCGGATCAGCTCAGCGTACAACTCATCGAAGCGTTCGTTGAGTTTGAGAGCCTTGGTCTGCATTTTAGTCAGCAAGTGTTTGGAGTTGTCGTTACCACCGCGCTCCTGATTGATTAGGATTCGACGTTTGACATCAGCAAATCGGACTTTGTAAAACTCATCTAAATTATTAGAAAATATACCTAAAAATCGAATTCTTTCGATGAGTGGCACCGTTTTATCTGCGGCTTCTTGGAGCACTCGTTCATTGAAAGACAACCAACTCAATTCTTTTTCAATGTAAAGCTTTTCTGCACTCATAACCTGACCTTTACTGACGAGCCTAACCAAATTTAGGTGGTAAAAATGGAACTGGCTTAGAAATTAAGGGGTTTGTATGACACTTTTATTGCACGATCTTATTGCATTATTTTCAGTTGTTTATTGCGATCTGTAATATAATTGTCACCTAATCGAAATATTATACCCATGGGCAAATGCAGGTAAGTGAGAGAAATGGCCAAAGCCGAATTTTCATTGCGAGAACGTGATCGAAAGCGACTAATCAAAGATCGTTTAGTTCGGCTAGCGGTATCGACAGGTGGTGTCGGTGTTTTGGCTGCGCTGGTTTTGATCTTCGTTTATCTGGCAATGATGGTCCTGCCTCTTTTCTCTGACGCAAAATTCACTCCAAATGTTGCTATCCAATCGATTACCACTAAAGCTCCAGTGGCGGCTGGAATTGATGATTATGGCGAGCATGCCTATGTGGTATCCAAGGCCGGTTATGTTGATTTCTGGTCGCTGACGAATTGGTCACAACAGCCCAGTTTATCGGTTGAACTAGGTGCTGAGTATTCACTGTACAGCTCGGGCAACCCAGCACAGGGTTGGTTGGGTGCGGCAGCGGCTAACGGGCAAGTGTTGTTATATCGGCCTGAGATGACCAGTCTTCTGCAAGGGGAGCAGCGTATATTTTCTCCCGAAGTAGATAACTTTTCTTTAGATTTTGATTTGCAAACAGAGTCAGGCACAGTGCTAAGGTCGTTTGCTTTTGCTGTAGATAACAATGTCACCTTAGCTGGTTATTACCAAGATAACCGAGTTCGAGTTCGTTGGCGTGATGCTAATCAGCAGATTCAGAAATTCGAGTTTCCTAAACCATTTGTTGATCTCGACCAGTTACTTCTCACGCCTGATGGCAACACGCTTTACCTAAGAACCGGCTCTGAAGTCGTGATTGCCAAAAAAGGTATTGAAAGCTTCGTAGTACGTGAAGTGGTTGATTTGAGTCAGGGCGAGAGCAAACACGCGGTGACGGATATTAAGCTGTTGTCTGGCGCATATTCTTTGTTGGTCAGTCATCAGGATGGGTTAGTCTCTCAATGGTTTGATGTGTTGAGTGACGGGCAAAGACACCTCACTCAGATTCGTGATTTTAAACTGGCGTCGCAGCTGCAATTCTTGCTACCTGATACGTACCGCAAGGGTTTTTACAGCTTTTACATCAATGGCACGGTGCAGAGCCATTACACCACCAGCGAAAAACTGGTGATTTTTAAACGAGCTTACGATAAAGCGCCGCAATTGGCGGCAATGTCTAACAATGAAAAGCACCTGCTAACTCTGTCCGACTCACAGCTCAATGTGGCTTACGTTGATAATCCATTCCCGGAAATCTCTTTATCTTCGCTATGGCAGAAAGTCTGGTATGAAAGTTATCCAGAGCCGGAATTTGTTTGGCAAACCACATCGGCGAACGATGAGTTCGAAGCCAAATTCAGCCTTGTGCCCATCGCATTTGGTACGTTAAAAGCAGCAGCATTTGCCATGATGTTTGCTGTGCCGATTGCCGTATTAGGCGCAATCTACACTGCTTATTTTATGACGCCATCCATGCGCCGAGTGGTGAAGCCTTCGATTGAACTGATGGAAGCGCTGCCAACCGTGATCATTGGTTTCTTAGCCGGGCTATGGTTTGCACCGATTGTAGAGAGCCATCTGGCGGCTGTGGTGTCGTTGATGTTGTTCTTACCCATTTCAACCGTTGCCATTGGGGCGATTTGGCACAAGCTACCACGTAACTGGAGCAGTCGATTCCCCAATGGTTTGCATGCGTTGATTCTGATGCCTGCGATGGTGTTGTTTACTGTCGTGATTTTGGGCCAGAGTGGCAATATAGAACAGTGGTTATTTAATGGCGATGTCCGTGCGTATCTTGCCGAGCAGGGAATTGGTTTTGACCAGCGTAACGCGCTGGTGGTGGGTTTTGCGATGGGCTTTGCCGTCATCCCTACCATTTTCACCATCGCAGAAGATGCGATTTTCTCGGTGCCAAAACATCTATCAGATGGCTCTTTGGCGTTAGGTGCTACGCCTTGGCAAACCCTGATTCATGTCGTGCTACTCACCGCAAGCCCAGGTATCTTTTCTGCCATCATGATGGGGCTGGGACGTGCCGTCGGCGAGACCATGATTGTGCTGATGGCTACAGGTAATACGCCAATCATGGATTGGAATATTCTAGAAGGTATGCGCACCCTGTCTGCCACTATCGCAGTTGAAATGCCTGAGTCTGAAGTGGGCAGCTCTCACTATCGTATTCTGTTTTTGGCGGCGCTGATTTTGCTGGTGTTTACTTTCGCGGTTAACTCGCTCGCGGAATGGGTTCGTCAAAGGTTAAGGGATAAATATCGTGCGCTGTAATCGAAGTTATCCGAGGGGCATTGATCGTGTTTAAGTGGCTAAAGTCCGGTTCACCTTGGGTCTGGCTAACAGGCGGAGCAGTCAGCATTAGTTTGCTGTCAGTGCTTGGTTTGCTGCTGCTTATCGGTTGGAAAGGTTTGTCCTATTTCTGGCCTGCTCCCCTTTATCAGTGGAAAACTGAACAGGGTGACGTCTTGATTGGTCAGCTTTATGCTGAAGAATATGTGCCGATCAGCCACTTACGCGAAATGGACATTGCGCTCACTCCCGAAGTCGAGGAGAAAGGCTTAGTTCAGCGACTGAGTATTAAGATTGCCAATCGGGATATTTACCCTGCTGACTTTGTTTCTATTCTGGAAGTCGACTTACTTGAACGTTCAAAGCCTGAAGGTTGGGCGGTGATTGAACGGACCCGAGGTGGGGACTTTTACGGTCAACCGAAAGGATATTTTACTGCTGATGGCAAGGTCAGCGAGCAGGCTAAAACCGATGTTAAAAGCGCGCTGGTATTTGCCGATAAGCAACGTACTAAAATTGATCGCTTGGTAGAGAAGCAGATCAAAGTGATCAGTGCTCAGGCTGACAGGTTGCGTTTAGAGAAGAAAAGACGTGAACTGAATGGCCGCTTAGATGCTGAATTCATCAAACGTTACGACGCTCAATCGAGCATGTTTAGCCAGCAGCTCGCGGAAATGGAATCACAGCTGGATGCACTGAGGTTAGAATTGGCTCAGCAGGGCCTGATTGTCGAAGATATGAAGGGCAATCAGTACCGAATCCCACTTAGTCGGATCCTGGATGTCTGGTATCCAAACCAAATGACGGTAGTTGAAAAAGTGGCTCAGTGGGCACATCAGGCATGGAAATTCTTATCCGATGATCCTAGAGAGTCGAACTCTGAAGGTGGCGTTTTTCCGGCCATGTTCGGTACGGTTCTGCTGGTATTGATCATGTCGATTATCGTTATGCCATTGGGCGTGATTGCTGCTATTTATCTCCACGAATACGCGAAAAATAATGCTTTTACTCGTTTGATTCGTGTCGCGGTTATAAACCTCGCTGGTGTCCCATCAATTGTTTATGGGGTATTTGGACTCGGCTTTTTTGTCTATACCTTAGGCGGCTCAATCGATTCCCTGTTTTATGCTGAGAAATTGCCAACGCCGACATTTGGTACGCCGGGTCTCCTTTGGTCAGCGTTAACATTGGCGGTACTGACGCTCCCTGTTGTGATCGTGGCTACCGAAGAAGGTTTGACCCGCATCCCGAGTTCCGTCCGTCATGGTTCTTTGGCGCTCGGTGCAACTCAGTTTGAGACGATGTGGCGAATTGTATTACCGATGGCAAGCCCAGCGATCATTACTGGACTGATTCTGGCCGTTGCCCGTGCAGCAGGCGAGGTAGCGCCTTTGATGCTGGTGGGGGCGGTAAAATTGGCGTCTAGCTTGCCGGTTGATAGCCAATTCCCATTTTTGCATCTGGATAGAAAATTCATGCATTTAGGTTTCCACATCTATGATGTTGGTTTCCAAACAACTAATATTGAAAGCGCAAGGCCGTTGGTTTATGCCACGTCGTTCTTGCTGGTGAGTGTCATCGTCGGACTGAACCTGACGGCGATCAGTATTCGCAATAACCTACGCGAGAAATATCGAACTCTGGGGCAAGATTAAGAGATGTTTTCAGTTAATCAGACATTGGGCTATCAGGCACCATTAGACGTGAACAACCTGAGTGAAGAACAGACTGCGATTGCAATCGAAGATCTGAACTTGTTCTACCAGAACACTCAGGCACTGAGCGATATTTCAATGCGCATTCCTAAAGGTCAGGTGACGGCGTTTATCGGCCCTTCGGGGTGTGGTAAGTCGACGCTTCTACGTTGCATCAATCGAATGAATGATCTGGTTGAAGGGTGCCGCGTGGAAGGCAAAGTGAAACTGCATAGCAAAAATATTTACCACCCACAGGTTGATGTAGCGACACTACGTCGCCGTGTCGGGATGGTGTTTCAGCGCCCGAATCCATTTCCAAAATCGATATACGAAAATGTGGTGTATGGCTTACGCTTGCAGGGTATTCGCAACAGTCGAGTTCTCGATGATGCTGTTGAGCGCTCTCTACGTGCTGCGGCGTTATGGGAAGAGGTGAAAGACAGGCTGCATGAAAATGCGTTTGGTTTGTCTGGTGGTCAGCAGCAGCGTTTGGTGATCGCTCGTGCGATTGCGATTGAACCTGAAGTATTACTTCTTGATGAACCGACCTCGGCACTGGACCCGATTTCCACTCTGACCATTGAAGAACTGATCAATGATCTTAAAACCAAATATACTGTAGTTATTGTTACTCATAACATGCAGCAGGCAGCACGGGTCAGCGATCACACGGCGTTTATCCATATGGGTAAGTTGATTGAATACTCAGATACAGATTCAATTTTCACGTCACCATTGAAAAAACAAACGGAAGACTACATCACAGGTAGATACGGCTAATAAGGGAGATACAGATATTTCATGAACTTTGGACGTCACATATCAGGACAGTTTAATGTCGAATTAGAATCCATCCGAACCCACGTTCTGACGATGGGAGGGCTGGTTGAGCAGCAGTTATCTTTTGCTATGCAGGCACTGCACAAAGAGGACATTGAGCTAGCTCGTAAAGTCGTGCGTGACGATCACAAAGTGAATGCGATGGAAATCTCTATCGATGAAGCCTGCACACGAATTATCGCCAAACGTCAGCCAACGGCCAAAGACTTACGTTTGATCATGGCGATCATCAAGACCATCACCGATCTTGAACGTATTGGGGACGTTGCAACCAAAATGGCGTATGTGGCGATTGAAAGTCCGTCATCCCAAGAGCAGATGTTTCAGGTGTCTCTTGAGCCACTTTGTCGTCAAGCGATAGGCATGCTGCATCAGGTTTTAGATGCATTTGCGCGTATGGATGTCGATTCGGCCGCGGAAGTGTATAAGCTGGATGATAAGATTGATGCGGAGTATGAAGCCGTTATCCGCCAGTTGATGACCTACATGATGGAAGACCCGAAGAATATTCCTCATATTCTCCAAGTTATGTGGTCTGCACGCGCTATTGAGCGAGTGGGGGACCGCTGCCAAAACATCTGCGAATACATCATCTACTTTGTTAAAGGCAAAGATGTTCGCCATTTGGGCGAACAAAGCATTGATGATGCGCTGCGCTAAACACGCAGCGACGTACTGTTTCTTCTAATGGCTTAGCGAGCTTCAGTATTTTTCAGGAACAAAAGTTTGTTCTTCAATGGGAGTGCGGATGTAACCCTCTTTACTGAGCTCAGGCAGTGAGATTTCTGGATAGGTAATTTCCTGATAATCAATCTGCTCCAGTAAGTGACTGATACAGTTTAACCGAGCGCGCTTTTTGTCATCAGAGGACACAACCCACCATGGGCACTGTTTGGTGTCTGTGTAGGCAAACATTTTGTCTTTGGCTGCAGAATACTCCGCCCAGCGATTGCGTGACTCCAAATCCATTGGGCTAAATTTCCAGCGTTTTACCGGTGTATTAATCCGTTCAAGGAAGCGCTTCTCCTGCTCTTCATCTGAAACTGAAAACCAATATTTGAGTAAGATAATCCCAGAACGCTGCAACATACGTTCAAATTCGGGGCATGATCGCAGAAATTCGTCATACTGTTCTTGGGTACAGAAGTTCATGACTTTTTCGACGCCTGCGCGGTTGTACCAGCTACGGTCAAATAAAACCATTTCACCAGCAGCAGGAAGGTGCGCCACATAGCGCTGGAAATACCATTGGGTCTTTTCTTTCTCGGTTGGGGCAGGTAGAGCTGCAATGCGACAGATACGAGGATTGAGCTTTTCTGTGATACGTTTGATGACGCCGCCTTTGCCTGCTGCATCCCGACCTTCAAAAATCACAACGACTTTGAGGCCCTCTTGCTTGACCCACTCTTGCAGTTTAACTAATTCAACTTGAAGTCGAGCCAGTTCCTTTTCGTAAAACTTTTTATCCAGCTTACCTTTACTCATAAGACTCTCCTTTTGCTATCAAAAGGTTAGCATTTCAAAGTCAGACGGGAGAGAAGAATCACGAAGAAGTGAGAGCTTTTACTACCTTTTCAATCGCTTGTGGATCCGTGACCGGAACAACAAAGTCATCAATATTCTGATTGCCCATTTTGGCTTGATCTGCGATGAGCTTCATTTTGCTTGGCCGTGTGGATTTGCCCGATAAATGCACTTCCTGAACAGCAGACTCAGAGACGATCTTGCAGACATTTTCCGCGTTTAAGCCTGCACCTGCCATAATTGAGAAGCGATCGTCAGCAAGCTCCACCATGTGACGAAGAACATCAAGGCCTTGTTCTACATTAGTGGCAAGTCCAGATGTGAGAACATGTTCGCAACCAAGTTTTGCAATATCTTCAATAGATCTCTGATAATCGGCGCATTGGTCAATCGCACGATGGAAAGTGACGCCTAGATTGAGGGATTTAGCTTGGTGGACCAGACGTTTAGCGGCGTTCATATCAATATGACCATCCGCACTCAAGGTGCCAAGAACCACACCTTGCAACTTAGCATCGGCCGCTGCTTCGATATCAATCAGCATGCTTTCAATCTCTTCTTCGGTGTAGAGAAAGTCGCCCTGACGAGGACGAATCATGGCATACACAGGCACGGATGAGAGTTTGCCCGCTTGTTTCATCAAACCAAAGCTTGGTGTGAGGCCACCTAGTGCCAGTGATGAACAAAGTTCAATGCGGCTTGCACCACCTTCAATCGCACGGTGAAGGGATTCAATGTTATCGATACATACTTCGACAATATAACTCATCTCAATTTTCTCATGACGACTAGACGGTAGAAATAGTAACTCAGAGATGAGTAGGGAATTAGGGTAAACGTGAGGCGATTAGTTTCCCCTAAAACAAAAAACCTCAGCAATTGCTGAGGTTTTATACATTTGTTTAGCGTGCTGTTATGCTGCGTCTTCTTGAGCTGAATCTTCTTCAGCGTCTTCAACCGCTTCAATTTTCTTTTTCTTTGGCGCAGGTTTACGTTTAGCTCCAAGTGCGAAAAGTACTTCTTCTTTGTTTTGTGCCAGGAACATAGCCAAGTCTTCTTGCTTGCCTTCATCTTCCAGCAACTCACTTTTACCTAGTAGCTCAAAAAGCTCATCAGCCATATCAAGCATTTTGTCATAGGCGTCAGCTTCCGCTTTAGAGGTAAAAGTCATTTTCTCTTCTCCGTTGCGTTCTACCACGTACTTGACGATTACAGCCATGGTTGGTCCTCTAACTCAAAATTAATGGAATTCATTACTGTCTGTTTATACAGTTTTTAACCAATTAAGTCCAGATAGCGAGCTCAACTCTGAGAGCTTAGCAATGTGTTTGCTGATAGTATGAGCAATTGGTTGATTATCTAAACAAACTTAGGGCAGAAGAAGCGTGAACTCTTGTGCGATTGGGAGAGTGTTCAGTCTGGCTGAATGCAGCATGAAAGCAAATTGCTCATCGCCATGTTAGCCACGGCATGGATCATTTCTTCTGAAATATCATCCACCGAGTGGACGGATAAACCGTTAAGAACAGTCGCAAGGTAGTGGCTCATTACTCTCGGGTTGGCGCCTTCGATCAATTGACCTTCTTGTTGCGCTTTTTCAAACCTTTGGTGGAGAGTTTCTCCCATCTCATTACGGCTAGCCATTAGGGTTTGCTTGATGGTGCTGGCTTCTGAACTGCAAGCCAGTGCGCCCTGTATCATTAGGCAGCCTTTGGGTTTTTCATTGCAGCAGTGTGCTTGAGCAGAGCCAGATAGGATACCAGTAATGACGTCGCAGATGTTTTGCTGTTCAAGCGCTTGATAGAAGAACTCGCTTTCGCGTCGCTTGTACATATCAACGGCCTGTAGGAAGAGCTGTTCTTTGTTGCCGAAAGTCGCATACATGCTGGGTTTATTAATCCCCATAGCTTTCGTTAGGTCTGTGAGTGAAGCACCCTCATACCCTTGATTCCAAAAAACTTTTAATGCCTCTTCTAACGCTGTCTCTTGGTCAAAACAGCGTGGTCGGCCAGAAGTTCCGCCTGTCATAAATCTATCTGTCACTTATTCCTGAACTCCCTTAAATGGTAATGCGGCTGTCATACGTTGTCTATATGCACTAATCATTCATTTTATAAATTTATCTTGATCTAACTCAAAACTTGAGATTATTATACCGATCGGTACAAAAAGAACGGTAAGGATAGCGAGATGGTAGGTAAACACCTTAGAAATCCTCTTCTACTAATCTCAATTGCAGCACCTTTGGTGTTGTCGGGATGTCAGGATTCACACGCAGAATCAGCTGCGACAGCGCCACCACCGCCTGGGGTTGAAGTGGCTCAGGTATTAATTGAAAAAGTCACTGAGTTAGATGAGTACTCAGGTCGTCTGGAGTCACCTCAGACAGTTACTGTGATGCCTCGCGTTTCAGGTTATGTCGATAAAGTTCACTTCCAAGAAGGCAGTGTGGTTGAAGCGGGAGATGTACTGTTCTCCATCGACAATCGTCTGTTCGCGGCTGAAGTGACACGCCTTAAAGCGGAGCTCAGCAGCGCTCAAACTAGCCTTAATCAGGCAATTAAAGACTATGAACGTGCTCAACGTCTGAGCAAAACCAAAGCGATCTCTCAGGAAACCGTGGATGCCCGATTTGCAGATAAGCAGCGCAGTATTGCCAGTGTCTCTGCATTAAAAGCAGCGTTAGCTCAAGCCGAGTTGGATCTGGAGTTTACTCTGGTTCGCGCCCCTATCGACGGTAAGGTTTCTAATGCTGAAATCACCAAAGGTAACTATGTGACAACCGGTCAAACTGTGCTGACCTCTTTAGTTTCGACTTCTCATATGTACGCCTATTTTGATGTTGATGAGCGTAGCTACCTGAAATATCAACAGCTTAATAATCTTCTACCTGCAAACGGCGAAGCGGAAAATGTGGTGCAGATGGCGCTAGCGAATGACACCGGTTATCCGCATGTGGGTTACATCGACTTCGTTGATAACGCGATTGACGAAACTACGGGCACTATTCGAGTCCGTGCTGTGTTTGATAACGAAAAGCAAAACTTACTTCCGGGTATGTTTGCCAAGTTACGTATAGCAGGATCAGCGAGCTATCAGGGCGTTCTGATCGATAACAAAGCGATTGGTACTGATCTGAATAACAAATATGTATTGGTGCTTGGCGACGACAACGTAGTTCAGTATCGCGCTATCTCACTTGGTGAAGGTGTTAACGGCTTGCGTATTATCGCTTCTGGTCTGAACGCGGGCGATAAGATTGTCGTCAATGGCCTACAGCGTGTACGTGCCAATATGCCAGTGACGCCAAATGAAGTCTCTATGGTGGATGAAAATACTCTCGCGAGCATTCGCCAGCAACAGGCGCTACTTGATCAGCAGCGCAATGAGCTTCTGACTTTGCAAGTGAACTAAGAAGGAATCATTGCAATGTTTTCTCAGTTTTTTATACGTCGGCCGATTTTCGCTTCCGTATTGTCGATATTGATTTTTATCGGCGGTGCGATCTCAGTGTGGCAGTTGCCTATCACTGAGTATCCGGAAGTGGTGCCGCCGACCGTTGTCGTGACGGCGACCTACCCGGGAGCAAACCCTAAAGTTATTGCCGATACCGTTGCATCTCCACTCGAAGAAGAGATTAATGGTGTGGAAGACATGTTGTACATGTCTTCGCAGGCGACATCAGATGGTGTAATGACCTTAACCGTGACGTTTGCCATCGGTACCGATGTGGACAAGGCACAAACACTGGTTCAAAGCCGAGTGGATCGCGCTTTACCTCGCTTGCCAGAAACTGTGCAGCGCTTGGGTGTGGTGACAGAAAAATCATCACCGGATCTGACGATGGTGGTTCACCTAATTTCACCTGATGAGCGTTATGACCTGCTATACCTAGCGAACTATGCGGCACTGAATGTCAAAGATGAGTTGGCTCGTATCGAAGGTGTTGGTGCGGTTCGATTGTTTGGTGGCGGTGAGTACAGCATGCGTATCTGGCTGGACCCAAACAAAGTAGCCGCTCTGGACATGAATCCAAGCGAAGTGATTTCCGCGATTCAGGAACAAAACCAACAAGCTGCGGCAGGTAGTTTGGGCGCGCAACCAAGTGGTGACTCTGACTTCCAGCTATTGATCAATGTGAAAGGTCGTCTAAGCGAAGTTGAAGAGTTTGAAAACATCATCATCAAAGTGGGTGAAGATGGTCAGGTTAACCGACTCAGAGACGTAGCGCGTATTGAGTTAGGCGCAGAGACATATTCTCTTCGCTCAATGTTGGATAATCAAGATGCGGTTGCTATTCCTATTTTCCAAGCTTCAGGCTCTAACGCGATTCAGATTTCTGATGATGTACGAGCGAAGATGGAGGAGTTGTCGCAAACCTTCCCACAAGGTGTGAGTTACGAGATCGTTTATGACCCAACAGTGTTCGTGCGTGGCTCAATTGAAGCAGTCGTTCAGACATTGCTCGAAGCTGTCTTGCTGGTGGTACTGGTTGTCGTTCTATTCTTGCAGACTTGGCGCGCTTCGATCATCCCATTGGTAGCAGTACCTGTATCACTGGTTGGTACGTTTGCCTTTATGTATCTGATGGGTTTCTCGCTCAATGCCTTGTCCCTGTTTGGTCTGGTATTAGCGATTGGTATTGTCGTCGATGACGCCATTGTTGTCGTCGAAAACGTAGAGCGGAACATTGAAGAAGGTTTAGCACCGATTGCCGCAACTGAAAAAGCGATGCGAGAAGTAACAGGGCCAATCGTTGCAACGACTTTAGTCTTGGCGGCGGTATTTATCCCGACGGCGTTTATGTCTGGTCTAACCGGGCAATTCTATAAACAGTTCGCTTTGACGATTACTATCTCAACCTTTATTTCAGCGATTAACTCGCTGACCTTAAGTCCTGCGTTATCAGCGCTATTGCTACGTGGTCACGATCAGCCGAAAGACTGGTTAACCCGCGCTATGGACAGATTGTTTGGCCGCTTTATCTTTGCACCGTTCAATAAGCTATTTAATCGTGGTGCTATGGTATACGGCTACGCGGTGACCAAGACCATCCGTTTAGGTGCCTTGATTGGCTTGATGTATGTTGGCTTGCTTGGCTTGACAGCTTATCAGTTTGATCAGACTCCTACGGGCTACGTACCGGGGCAGGATAAGCAATATCTGGTGGCGTTTGCACAATTACCGGATGCAGCATCACTGGATCGAACTGAAGCGGTGATTCGTGAAATGTCGGAAATCGCACTAGCGCAACCGGGTGTTGAACATTCTGTGGCTTTCCCAGGGCTGAGCATCAATGGTTTCACCAATAGCCCGAATAGCGGCATTGTGTTTACACCATTGGCCGACTTCGATGAACGCCAAGATCCAAGCTTGAGTGCCAACGCGATTGCGATGCAGCTTAACCAGAAGTTCGCTTCGATTCCAGATGCCTTTATCGCTATTTTCCCACCGCCGCCTGTACAGGGGCTGGGTACTATTGGTGGCTTCCGTCTCCAAATTCAGGACAGAGCAAACCATGGCTATGAAGCTTTGTATGGTGTCACTCAACAAATGATCATGAAAGCTTGGGCGCATCCAGCACTGACTGGCGTATTCTCAAGCTATCAGGTTAATGTGCCTCAGCTTGATCTGGACGTCGATCGTACCAAAGCACTCAAGCAGGATCTGTCTCTTGACGATGTGTTCTCTACACTTCAATCCTACATGGGTAGTACCTATGTCAACGACATTAACCGTTTTGGCCGCACTTATCAGGTCAATGTTCAGGCTGATGAAGAGTTCCGCCAGACACCAGAGCAAATCCGTCAGCTTAAGGTTCGCAATGCCGATGGCGATATGATTCCACTGGGTGCCTTTGTTGACGTTAACTACAGCGCAGGTCCAGATCGTGTGATGCATTACAACGCGTATACGACAGCGGAAGTGAATGGTAGCCCAATGCCTGGCTTTAGCTCAGGTGAGGCGCAGGCTGCAATTGAGCAGATCCTTGCTGAGACCTTACCTATCGGTATGACATATGAGTGGACAGAGCTGACTTACCAGCAGAAGTTAGCTGGTGATACAGCCACGCTGATTTACCCTCTGGTAATCTTGTTGGTGTTCCTTGTGTTGGCGGCTCAATATGAAAGCGTTCGTTTACCTATGGCAATCATATTGATTATCCCGATGACACTATTGTCGGCGATCAGTGGTGTGATCATGTGGGGTAGCGATAACAACATCTTTACCCAGATCGGTTTGATTGTACTGGTTGGTCTGGCAACGAAGAACGCTATCCTGATCGTTGAATTTGCCAAGGAGCTGCAGGATAAAGGTTGCACTGTCATGGAGGCGGTTCTAGAAGCATCGCGTCTACGTTTACGTCCGATTCTGATGACATCGTTCGCCTTCATTATGGGGGTTGTGCCTATGGTGTTCTCTACCGGTGCGGGTGCTGAAATGCGACAAGCCATGGGGATCGCAGTGTTCTCTGGCATGATTGGTGTCACGGTATTTGGCCTATTACTCACGCCACTGTTCTATTACGTACTGGCTAAACGTAGCCCAGCGAAACAGAACAAAGCGGAACAAAAGCTGACGCTTGAGACAGCGAACGAATCCACTGTCTGATCTCTCTGATTTGAGTGATTAGAAGGGCAGCCCTAGTGATTGGGGCTGCCTTTTTTTTATTGCCAGTGGTGACAGAAATCGATGAAAGATTTGAGTAGCGGGCTTTGATACTTTTCTTTGTGCACCAGTAACCAGAAGCGCCTTTTCATATCCAGCGGTAACGTCAGTTCGACCACTCGACCACTACGAATCGCGGGTTCCGCCGACAAGCGCGACAAACAGCCAAGGCCGAGGCCAGCAGAAACGCTGTTGATCAGTGCTTCAGTGGTATTGAGTTGAAACGCTTCTTGCCAGTATTCAAGGCGTGGTGCAATCACACGTAAGAAAAATTCTCGTGAACCAGATCCGGGCTCGCGCAGAATCCATTCGCTGTTTTCCAGCTCACCGATAGGGTGTTGAGGTGACTGGGCAAAGGGAGAATCCGGTGCACAAATGACGCACATTTCATCTTGACCAAACTGAGTGGAAATCAGCTGAGGGTGCAAGGTTTTGCCTTCAATCAATGCCAGATCCAGCTCATAGTCGACCAGTTTCTCGCAGATCAAAGCAGAGTTTGAAATAAATAAGCTCTGCGATTTGTGGCCTGTCTGCTGGCGAAACTGGCTGAGCATATAAGGGGCGACTTGATTGCCAATCGTATCACTGGCGCCAATTCTGAGCAGCCCGCTTAGCGTTTGGTCACCGTCAAACAGTTGGTCGATATCCTGAGCGCGATGCAATAATTCATCTGCCAGTGGCAGCAGCTTTTGCCCTTCCTGATTGAGAACAAGGCGATTATTAACCCGATCAAATAATGAGTGACCGAGCTGTTTCTCCAGTTCTGACAACGCCATACTGACGGCGGCTTTGGATAAAAACAGCGCTTCCGAGGCGGCAGTCAATGTGTCGTGCTGAGTAATGGCAATGAACACTTTCAACTGTTTAAGGGAGATATTGGCAGCCATAATAATAACGTTTAACTATTCTGAACGAGTGTTTTAAATAATTAGATATATTCGAACGTATAGCAAGCGTAATATTGTCTCCGTAGAAGAAAGAATGTGAGGCAATGATGATTCAAGCGACCAAAGTAAAAGTGATGGGTGCACCGACACCTATGGCAGGATTAGCGCTAGGGATTGCCAGTTTAGGTTGGTGTTGGGAAAATTTTGCGCCTTTAAATGGTTATGGCCAGTTGGGCGGGGCAGCGATAGCAAGTGTGTTGCTCGTGGTTTTGGCGATCAAATTTCTGTTTCACCGACACTTGTTGAGTCAGGACTTAGCTCACCCTGTGGTTGGCAGTGTTGTTCCAACATTTGCGATGGGGGCGATGGTGGTGACTAATTCACTCGGCCATTTTTCCCCAGTGATGGGTGATGTGCTTTGGTTGGGGGCCGTCGGTCTGCATATTGTTTTCCTTGTCAGCTTTATCTACCATCGAATTCAGGAGTTTGAACTGCATCACATGGTACCAAGCTGGTTTGTACCTCCTGTAGGCATCATTGTTGCTGACGTTTCATTTTCGGGAAATCCAGACCTGGTCGTGATTGCGCATGGTGCATTGATATTCGGCATGTTGGCGTATGCTGTGATGCTACCAATGATGATTTATCGCTTTATGTTTACCCATCAGGTGCCTGATGCAGCCAAGCCAACCTTAGCCATTATGGCAGCACCCGCGAGCTTATCGCTGGCAGGATACCTGACAGTTTCAGCGCAGCCATCGCCTGTGATTGTTGGTTTGTTGTTTGGCATTGGTGTATTGATGACAGCGATTATCTACCTCGCGTTTTTCAGATTGCTGAGGTTACCATTTAGCCCTGGTTATGCCGCGTTTACTTTCCCAATGGTTATAGGCTCTACTGCGTTATTTAAGCTAGCAGGGTGGATGCAGCAGACAGGTATTGACGCTCGGTATGTTGAGCAGGTGCATACTCTAGCGGGTCTGGAGCTGGTAGTAGCGACAGGTGTTGTCGGGTATGTAGCATGGCGTTACTTCAGCTTCTATCAGCCTCATAAGGTCATAGTGCGTAATGCGTAACCTTTTGACGCACTGACAAGCGTATAATTATCAAGAAAGCTATGCACTTATGCTAATCTCAACCCAATTGCGGCAAGAATAGTGTGAGTGCATTTTGTTTACTGTCTACCATTCCAACCAAGTTGACGTTTTAAAATCCCTACTCGTCGAGTTGGTTCGGCTCAATCCATTAGAAAACCCATTCGAACAAGAGCAAATTCTGGTTCAGAGCCCGGGTATGTCGCAATGGTTGAAAATGGAGTTAGCTAAAGAGTTTGGTGTTGCCGCAAACATTGAATTCCCACTGCCTGCTACTTTCATCTGGAATATGTTCACTCAGGTGCTGCCCGATGTGCCACAGCGAAGCGCCTTCAACAAAGAAGCTATGACCTGGAAGTTAATGTTCATTCTTCCTAACCTTCTTGAACAGGTTGAGTTTGAGGCACTTAAGCGCTACCTAGTGGATGACGATGACCAGAGTAAGCTCTATCAACTTGCCGAAAAAATCGCTGATATTTTCGACGGCTATCTGGTTTATCGCCCTGAGTGGATCGCCAGTTGGGAAGCAGGCCAAGTTGTAGCTGAGCTGGAAGAAGAACATAGTTGGCAGCCTATTCTGTGGCAGGCTCTGTACGATCACACTATTGAGCTAGGGCAGTCGCCCTATCATCGTGCCAACCTTTACGAACACTTCATCGATACGCTGGAAAACTACAGCGGTAAGTTTGATCATTTGCCGAAGCGATTGTTTGTGTTTGGCATCACTTCGCTACCACCTCGCTATATGGATGCGCTGAAAGCCATCGGTGAGCATATTGATGTCCATCTGATGTTTACTAACCCCTGTCGTTACTACTGGGGCGAGGTACGCGATCGTAAATACCTCGCGCGCTTGGCTGCTCGGCATCGACAACATCTGGTATGGAAACAAGACCATTCTGAGCTAGAAGGTGAAACACAGCAGCTCAAAGGCGATATTGAGCAAAACCTTGATGACGAACTGCACACCAATGTGGTGGGCAACAGCTTACTCGCTTCAATGGGCAAGTTAGGTAGAGACAACATGTATTTACTGTCTCAACTGGAGTCTCATGAAATTGAAGCTTTCGTTGATATTGACCGTGACACTCTGTTGCACCATTTACAGGCCGATATCCTTAATCTTGAAGAGCATCAGGATGACAATACCCTCGATGACAGCCATCACAAGCAAGTGATTGATGAGTGGGATCGCTCGGTCACGTTGCATGCTTGCCACAGCCCAATGCGTGAAGTGGAAGTACTGCATGATCAGTTACTAGCGATGTTTGATGCCGACCCAAGCCTTAAACCACGCGACATCATTGTTATGGTGGCGGATATTAATGCCTACAGTCCGGCCATTCAGGCGGTGTTTGGTAATGCGCCGGGTGAACGATTTATCCCTTATTCCATCTCTGACCGAACGGCTGATCAGGAAAGCCCGATCTTGCATGCCTTTATGCAGGTTGTGAACTTGCCGAATACTCGCTGTCTTGCTTCTGAGTTACTCGAATTGCTCGAAACGCCTGCTATTTTGGCGCGATTTGGTTTGAATGAAGATGAATTCATTCAAGCGAAACAATGGGTCGAAGAGTCGGGCATTCGTTGGGGACTTAATCACCACACTGGCGAAGAATTTGATTTGCCTGAAACGTCGCAAAACACCTGGCAATTTGGCATTCAGCGCATGTTGCTCGGTTACGCTATGCCTGAGTCTGCTGGATTGCTGGAAACCGAAAGTGGGCTGTTGTCCCCTTATAATCAGGTCCAGGGGATGGGCGCTGAGTTAGCGGGGAAACTGGCTCATTTTATCGAAACCGTCAGCCATTACCGTAGCCAATTGGCTCAGACTCAGTCCATTGAACACTGGCGTGAAACCTTGACGGTTGCGCTGGATGACTTCTTTAGCGTGGATCTGGAAGGAGAAGCGGCGCTTAAGTCTATTCGGGATACGCTGACGTCATTGAAAGATCAACTTCAAGAAGCGGCGTATGAGCAGGATCTGACGCCAAACATTGTCTCTCAATACTTGCACAACAAACTCTCCGGAACCCGAGTCAGTCAGCGCTTCTTAGCAGGCCAAGTGAATTTCTGTACTCTGATGCCAATGCGCTCGATCCCATTCCGCACTGTCTGCCTGCTTGGAATGAACGATGGGATTTATCCACGAACGGTTCCGCCAGAAGGGTTTGATTTGATGAATGGCCGGGCGAAACCTGGTGACCGCTCTCGTCGGGATGATGACCGATATCTATTTTTGGAAGCCTTGTTGTCAGCGCAACACACGCTCTATATCAGCTATGTGGGTCGCTCGATTCAGGACAATACTGAGCGCGTACCGTCAGTATTGGTGTCTGAGTTGATGGAATATTGCCAACAAAACTATTGTCTGGCAGGAGATGAAGCGTTAGCGGTCGACGAATCGGGTCAACGTTTGCTGAATTGTATTAGTGCCAGTCACTCTATGGTGCCATTTAGCCCGAGTGCTTTTGTTGAACAAAATGCCAGTTATGCCAAGGAGTGGTTGCCTGCGGCGAATCGACAAGGACAAGTTGGTGGCCAGTTCAATCGCCAGTTAAGTGATTACCTGTTAGATACAGTCTATCCGCTCGAACTGGATTTGGTTGAGTTACAACGCTTCTGGCGTTTGCCTGTGCAGTACTTCTTCAATCGCCGTCTCAAGGTGGTGTTTGAGCCTCCGTTACCTGTAATGGAAGATGATGAGCCATTCGTTCTAAATGGCTTAGAAAGCTACCAAATGCGCGATAGCCTGTTGGAATTATTGCTTGAACACCAGCTCAGTGGAGCAGGAGATCAGCAAGCCATTATTGACGACTTCATCGCACATCAACGTGCTCAAGGTAAGCTACCAGTAGGCGCATTTGGTGATATAGAATTTGAAACCAATCGAGTGCAGGCTGAAGAGCTGGTAGAAAAGCTCACTTGGTTATGTGGCTCACCGAGCGACGATCTTGAAGTGAAACTGACCTTTGATGTGCTGGGAGAAGGAAAGCTTGTTCAGCTGACAGGTTGGCTAACTCAAAGCTATCAATCGGGCTTAGTTCGTTTTCGCAGTGGGCGAATCCGCGCTCAGGATTACCTTGCTGTCTGGATCGATCATTTGGCTATGAACGCGATGGGGCATCAGCAATGCTCGCATATGGTCGGTTATGACCGCAAAGAAGGAGCTGTGCACCTCACGTTTCCGCCACTCGAGAGTGCGGCTGCTGCTCACTCGACGCTGGGAGAGTTGGTTTGCTTGTTCTATCAGGGAATGACAACGCCTTTAACGTACTTCCCGAATACCGCTTTAGCTTGTGTCGAAGCGGGCTTTAGCCGTGGTAATTGGGCTGATGATGAAGAAAAGTCACTCAAGAAAATGGCAGACACATTTAACGATGGTTACCTTAGTCATGGGGAAGGCGCGAACGCTTACATTGCTCGTATCTGGCCTGAATGGAGCGATGAGTTGGCGATGCAAGTCAGGACGTTGACGGCATTAGTGTTACAAGCGCCGAGATTGGCAGTGAAAGATAATCAAGAGATAGAGAAGTAGGTGGCCGCCAGGAAATCATTATTGGTGTAGGGCGTTTTCTGTACGGCCACAGGTCAGAGGGACCATGATTCGGTTGCTTAGCGTCAGGTACTGCCTGCGTAAGTCGTGCAGCGAATACTATCGGTAAGACTCGCCGCTTGCCGTGAGAGAGGTCTCATAAAATCCTATCTTGAATGGGATTTTTATTGATAAATATCATTTTAAAGTCTGGATCACATTTGGATCTGGAATAAATGCATCAAGGGCACGAATTTTATGACATCCACGTCAATGGTAACGTCACTGGATACCATGACTTTTCCGCTTCATGGCGCGCGTTTAATTGAGGCGTCTGCCGGAACCGGAAAAACCTTCACTATCGCTGGCCTGTACCTCAGGTTGCTGCTTGGTCATGGCTGTGCGGAAAGCAAACACCAGCAGCCGCTAACGGTGGACCAAATTCTGGTGGTGACCTTTACCGAGGCTGCGACCGCCGAATTGAGAGACCGGATTCGAGCCCGAATTCATGATGCGCGACTGGCTTTTTCTCGTGGCCAAAGCGGTGATCCCGTGATTCAACCTTTGCTTGAAGCCATTGAAGATCATTCTCAAGCGGCTGAGATTCTCCTTCAAGCGGAAAGGCAGATGGATGAAGCTGCGGTCTATACGATTCACGGTTTTTGTCAGCGTATGTTGACTCAAAATGCGTTTGAATCTGGCAGTCGTTTTAATAATGAATTCATTACTGATGAGAGTCACCTTAAAGCTCAGGTTGTGGCAGACTACTGGCGACGTAATTTCTACCCATTACCGCTTAATCTTGCCGGAGAAGTGCGCCGAATTTGGGGAGCGCCTGCTGAATTGCTGAAAAAGATAAGCCCTTATTTAACTGGGGCGCCTTTGCAGCTCTCAGTGCCAGCAATGCAAGGCAGTATGGCTGACCTGCATAGCCAAAATCTCAAACAGATTGATGAACTCAAAAAAACTTGGCGCGAAGGGCAACAAGACTATCTTGCTCTCATTAGCGACTCGGATGTCAACAAGCGTAGCTACACCAAGAAATCATTGCCTGCTTGGCTTGAAACGGTGGACATGTGGGCCGCGAGTGAAACCACGGGCTATGAGTACCCGGATAAACTAGAAAAGTTTGCGCAGAATATCCTGCAAGAGAAGACCCCTAAAGGGCAGGCGCCAAGCCATCCCGCTTTTGTGGCTATCGAGCAGTTTCTCGCCAAACCTATTAGTCTTGAAGCACCACTGCTGGCACACGCCATAGAACAGTGCCGCGAGATGTTGGCGAAGGCCAAGCAGCAGAAACAGTGGTTGTCGTTTGATGATCTGCTGACTCAGCTGTCCGCAGCGATTGATGAAGATGACAGTGAGCTGCTTACGCAGCGAATCCGGTCTCTCTATCCGGTCGCCATGATCGATGAATTTCAGGACACCGACCCGCTTCAATACAGCATATTCAGCCGTATCTATCTTGAGCACCCTCAGTGCGGTTTGTTCATGATTGGTGATCCCAAACAGGCGATTTACGGTTTTCGTGGCGCGGATATATTTACCTACATCAAGGCACGTAATCAGGTCTCCTCCCACTTCACTCTTGGTACTAACTGGCGGTCGAGTTCAGACATGGTCGCAGCGGTGAACCAGGTGTTCGAAACGCCGAGCAGCCCGTTTGTTTATGACGATGACATTCCGTTTCTTCCGGTTAAATCGAGCCCGAATGCAGACAAACGTCAGTGGATGATAGATGGACAGCGTCAACCGGCAATGACTTACTGGTTACAAGAAGCCGAGGAGAAGCCGTTGGCGAAAGGTGAATATCATCAAGCAATGGCGCAGGCCTGTGCTGATGAAATCCATCGTATTCTGTCGGCGGCTCAGGACGAGCGTGCGTTTTTTGATGACGGGAAGTTTCAACACGCGATTCAGGCCGGAGACATTGCGGTATTGGTGCGAACTGGCAGTGAAGGTCGAATGATCAAACAGGCCTTGGCTGAGCAGGGGATTGCCAGCGTGTATCTGTCTAACCGAGATAGTGTATTTGTCTCACAGGTGGCAGAAGACTTACAACGATTACTCCAAGCGGTGCTCACGCCGGAAAATGATCGCGCTTTAAGAGCCAGCCTTGCTTCTGAGCTGTTTGCTCTTGATGCCGGAACCCTCGACAAACTCAATAACGATGAAAATGAGTGGGAAAATGCCATCAATGAGTTTAAAGAGTATCGCCGCTTATGGAGTCAACGTGGCGTATTGCCGATGCTGCGCAGCGTGATGAGTAAAAGACACATCGCAGAACGATTGCTTGAAGAAGATAATGGCGAGCGATCTCTGACGGACTTTATGCACATAGGAGAGCTACTTCAGCAAGCCAGCCAAGAGCTCGATAGTGACCACGGTTTGCTGCGCTGGTTGGCTCAGTCCATTAGTGATGCCCGCAATGGTCTCGGGGGCAGTGAGGAGCAGATCCAGCGTTTGGAATCAGAGCGCAATTTGGTGCAGATTGTCACCATCCACAAATCAAAAGGATTGGAATACGATCTGGTATTTTTGCCGTTTGTATTCAGTTACCGAGAGGCGAGTGAAGCCAAGTATTACGATAGTGCTTCAGACAAAACCATTCTGGATATCACCAAACAGGATGCTTCATTGCAGCAAGCTGACAAGGAGCGGCTGGCGGAAGATCTGCGCTTGATCTACGTGGCGCTCACTCGCGCGGTTTATGGCTGCTTTGTCGGTGCGGCGCCGCTACGTAATGGTCGCTCGACGAAAGAGCCGACTGGCGTGCACCACAGTGCGATGGGGTACTTATTACAAAATGGTGAGCCAGGTGGCATCGCCGATTTAACCGCTGCGTTGCAACAGCACGCTCAGCAGCTGAGTTGTGTCCGGTTGGCGGATTTACCTGAGAGTGTGAATGAAAAGCTTGTTGCTCGCGAAGCAGAGAAGCAAGCGCTGCATGCCAATGAATTGCAAAATGAAATCGACCGTAATTGGCGGATTACTAGTTATTCCGGTTTGGTTAAGCAGGGAGCCAGCCACCATTTTGACGATGCTGTGACGGATATTTTGTTGTTGGATGTCGACTCTTCTGATGAGCAGCAGGAGGAAGAGCAGCTAGAACCTGAGAAAAGTATTTTTACTTTCCCGAAAGGCGCTAGACCAGGCACCTTCCTTCACACCTTATTTGAAGAGGTTGAGTTTACCGAATCTGCAACCTCAGACAGCAATAGCGAAATCATTGTTAATTTGATGGAAAGTGAGCAGCTTGACCCAGCTTGGTTGCCGATACTGCAACAACTCGTCGATACGGTATTGGCAACGCCATTAGATGGTAAGCAACTGCAACTCAATCAAAAACAGCCTGCCCAACGATTAGTTGAAATGGAGTTCTTGCTACCGATTGAAATACTGACTGCGCCAGCATTGAATCGAGTTATTCAGCGTCATGACCCTCTGTCTGCCAAAGCGGGCGATCTGGGCTTTCATTCCACACAGGGAATGCTGAAAGGTTTTATTGACTTGGTGTTTGAACATCAGGGCAAGTATTACGTACTTGACTGGAAATCTAATTATCTTGGAGATAATGTCGCTGACTATCATGGCGAGGCCCTGAAAGCGGCCATGGCGGATCACCGCTATGATCTGCAATATCAAATTTATGCGTTGGCTTTACACCGATTCCTGCGCTCTCGTGTACCAAATTATGACTACCAGACTCACTTCGGCGGAGTCTATTACCTGTTTTTACGCGGCATGGATGGAGCAAGTGAACACGGCATTTTCTCTGCACGTCCGACACTTGAGTTTCTCGAAGACATGGACAGCCTGATTGATGGGCGTCCTATTGAACCGAAACAGTCCAGCTCTGGTCAGATGGAGTTACTCTAATCATGCAAGATCTCTTTTCGCGTCTTCAGCCTCTGGCGAGCAAAGGTTCAATCCGACAGATTGATTATCAGTTTGCTCGTTTTATTCTTGCTCAAAGTAAAGATGATTACGTTGCTTTTATTGCGGCAATCCTCAGCTGCGAGTTAGGTAAGGGGCATATTTGCTTACCACTGTTTGACAGTTACGGACAGCCTGTGGATTTGGCAGCTAAATTGGGGCTGTTTGGTGATGCAGCTATCGGGCTAAATCAAATGCTACAAAAGGCAGATTGGCCATCACTACTTCAGGCTTCATCTTTGGTCGGGGAGCAAGGGCAGACATCGCCAATGATTTTTGACGGTGAGCGACTTTACCTGCATCGCTATTGGCATTACGAAGTTGTATTGGCAAATCGCTTGAACAGCTTTGGGTCACCTATGATTCTAAAGCCTACTGATGCTCAAAAACTGACAGAGTTGCTGAATCATCTGTTCGCCAGAAACTATCGCTATCTCTATACTGCTCTGGCCTCCGCGCAATCTGATGGGAGTTCGACACAGGTACATAGACAGCAGCTAGTCTGCGATCATCTTGATGTAGTGAGCAGCGAACAGCTCGATTGGCCTACCATAGACCAAAAGCTCCTTGGTGCGACCAAAATAGAGAATTTGAACGTACTGGATCAACTGGTACCCGTGTCGGTTTGTGTTAACTGGCAAAAGGTAGCGGCAGCTGTGGCATTGACGCGACGCTTTGCGGTGATTTCTGGTGGGCCGGGTACCGGAAAAACCACCACAGTGACGAAATTACTTGCCGCTCTGATCACTCAGGCTCAGCAAGCTGGCGATGTTCCGGTGATTAAGCTCGTCGCTCCGACAGGTAAAGCGGCTGCGCGCCTGACGGAATCTATCGGTAAGGCGGTAGCAGAATTGCCTGTTGAACCTGCGCTGAAAGAGCAAATCCCAACCGATGCCAGCACTTTGCATCGCTTGCTAGGAGCGGTGCCAAACAGCGTTGAATTTCGTCACAACCAGTACAATCCACTTCACCTTGATATCTTAGTGGTGGATGAAGCCTCTATGGTGGATCTACCTATGATGTACAAGCTGGTTGATGCACTGCCTAAACATGCCCGTTTGATACTGCTCGGTGATAAAGATCAGCTCGCGTCGGTGGAAGCTGGGGCTGTGCTGGGGGACATTTGCTCCTTTTACCAACGAGGTTACAGCGCCGCTCACGCTGGTGTGATTGCTCAGCTTACTGGTTACCAGACACTTGCCCACTCCTCCAATACCGCGGTGACTATTGCTGATAGTTTGTGCATGCTGCAAAAGAGCTACCGATTTGATGCCCGCTCAGGTATCGGACAATTAGCGAAAGCGATCAATTCCGGCTCAATGCAAAAAGTCGATTGGGTCTGGCAGCGAGATTTCGAAGACATAGCGAGATTTCCTATTGATGGTCAGCACTACAGTCAGATGATTCAAACATTGGCACAGGAATACAGCCATTATTTAAAGCGAATCGGACAAGTGGTGGTGGATCCCAACACTGAACAACCGGAAACCACTCATCAGCGTGCAAAAGATGCGCTGCAGCTGTTCGCAAAATGTCGTTTGCTGTGTGCCGTTCGAGAAGGAGATTTTGGCATCTCAGGACTTAATCAACGCATAGAGCGAGCATTAAACGCACGTAAAATGATTCAGGTTCAGGACGGGGTTTGGTATCACGGAAGGCCCGTTATGGTGGTACGTAACGATCACGCATTGGGTTTGTACAATGGTGATATTGGCCTTTGTTTACGTGATAACTCGGACGGAGTTGAGCGACTGAAGGTGTTTTTCGAACTTCCCGATGGCTCGGTTAAAGCTGTGCTTCCAAGCCGAGTACCAGAGCATGAAACAGCCTACGCGATGACGATTCACAAATCACAGGGTAGTGAATTTGAGCACACCTTGATGATATTGCCACCGGAATTTACGCCAATTCTGACTCGTGAGCTTATCTACACGGGCATTACACGTGCAAAGCAAAAATTGAGTTTATATGTGGATGACAGAGTGTTGGCGCGAGGGGTGAAGATCAGGACTGAGAGAGCGAGTGGCTTGGTAAACCGTTTATAACAATTACCATCCGTGGCTATTGAGAGAAGTTATTGAATTGCCTGGCTGAAAGAGATACTGCGGATGCCGTACTTCTGCTGGTAGTTCAATATAAATGCTTTTAAACCCTTACTGACAGGAAAGACGCAGTGGACGTCTAGCCCTTCCAGAAGTTCGTTATCAGCCATATCCCAGAAACTCTGGATCGAGTTACAGATGATGGTTTTCATCGGTCATTTGCTCTTAGTGACGTTGTTATCTACCTCAAGCAATCCGTGCGACTTACCAGGCTTAGGTGCCTGTAAGTTGAAGACGAGTCCAATCGGGCTCCCCTTTTTCCCGTAGCGGGTTATTAGGGAGCTCGAATTTTAACCAGTTAATGCGACAAAATAAAGCGGAAAAATTGATCTAAATAGTGATAACAGCGTTTCAGTGATGAGACAGGACAAAGAAACTGCCTAGCTCTTTGTCTTATCACTATGCATTACAGTTCAATCGCTAGAATCTTCGATTTTCTTTGGTAGTTGTAGAGGTTTTGCTTTTGCGAAGGAAGAAAATCAACAGACATTTCATAGAAGCCTTGTTCGCGGAACCAATGTAGGCTGCGTGTCGTCAGAACGAAAATATGCTTAATCCCCTGAGCCTTCGATTGTAATTTTATATGGTTGAGCAGCAAGACGCCACGATTACCATCACGGTATTCTGGATGAATGGCGACGCACGCCATCTCAGCCATTTTTTCCTGAGTGTATGGGTAAAGCGCTGCACAGCCGATGATCAGGCCATCTTTTTCGATGATGGTGAACTGATGAATCTCTTGTTCAAGCTGCTCGCGAGATCGCCTCACCAGTACGCGCTGTTCTTCGAGAGGACGAATTAAATCTAGTATCCCGCCAATATCGTCGATGTCAGCCTGGCGAACTTGCTCAGCACTCGCTCTTACGATTTGAGTACCAATACCATCTAAGGAGAACAACTCCTGAATCAAGGCGCCATCGACTTTATAACTCACCAAATGGCTGCGTGGGACGCCTGCTCGACAGGCGGTTGTGGCTGCACGCAGAAAGCGGATAGTACCCGAGGCACTGTCTTCGCTATTGTCGCTGTCTTGTTCAAGTTTTTCGAGAAACTGCTCTGCTTCACGCGGGAAGAGCTCAGCAACAGCATTTCCATTCTCATCAATGACCCCTTGTTCCGAACAAAAGCCAATTAACTTGTCAGCATGTAATTTGAGTGCAACTTGAGTTGCAACTTCTTCGGATAAAAGGTTGAAGGATTCACCGGTTACTGAGCTGGCAATTGGGCCAAGTAGCACTATGGAGCCTTGATCGAGTGTACGGTTGATGCCTTCGACATCAATTCGACGAATTCGACCACTGTGACAGTAATCAACCCCATCATCGATACCAAGTGGTTGTGCAATGACAAAGTTACCGCTCACGACGTTAAGCTGAGTACCGGCCATTGGCGTATTGCCCAGACTCATCGACAGCTGGGCTGTAATGGCTAACTGAAGTTGTCCTGCGGCTTGCATGACGATATCTAGGCTAGTTTCATCGGTAATACGAACGCCTTTGTGATAGGGCGTATCATGTTGGAATCGGTCCAGAATTCGATTGATTTGCGGGCGCGCACCATGGACGAGGACGATCTTGACCCCTAGGCTATGAAGCAGAGCCAGATCGCTGATAATATTAGCAAAATTGTTATCAGCAACCGCTTCGCCACCCAGCATGATGACCATGGTTTTGCCACGGTGGGCATTCACGTAAGGGGCCGATTGGCGGAAGCCTTTGACTAAAGCGGTATTACGAATCTTCACTATTTATCCAACAAAGATGAATTTATATGTGATTATATTGCAATTTTATTCCCTTGGCGGCAAGGGCTTTTTGGGAGAGAGCGCCAAAAAACGTATCAACTCAATAGCTGGAGATATTTTTGAATGTTATAGGTGTGGTGGGAACCATACTTATTTCTAGCAAAGTTAAGTAATTAGGCTAACACTTAACTTAATAAATAAACTTATCATTAGCTGGTTAATGAAGTTCAAAGTAGGCGTCAAATTTGAAGAAAAAGAAATTGTTAGAGCGTGGAGTATTGATTGCTGCTGTTGTGCTGGCCGTAGCTGCCATCTTTGTATCCAAAGTGCTCTACGACCGATATCAGGATATTACGCATCCTAATTCAATGGTTTATGGAACGTGGGTCGAACAGGGTGTGGCGCCTTACTCTGCAGACCGCTTCGTGCTCAATGAAACCGGTGTGGTGATTGACGGTGGTGTGGTTAACACGCGTTACCGCTTTAATGGGAGCTATGTTGAATTTCAGGTGGGCGAAGAAAAGCGTCGTTACCAAATTCTTAATCAAGGCTTCAGCCAGATGAGACTGATTTCTGAACCGCATTATCAGCCTATTTATCAATTGTCAGAAAAGTCCAAAAATAACATTCGTTAACGTCTATCTGATTGCGCTAACCGTTTGAGTTTGTCATCCTTTATTACAGGCTTGAAAGGAATAAACCTGTGTTCAAAAAATATCTTCCAATTGTGGCAGCCAGTGTTCTCTTTGGCTGTGCACAACCGCACGATCGTGCTCAACAATATCTTGATGGTGAATTTAATTCGATTCTGAATAAAACCGCAGTTGTAGAATCGGACAAACCACGGGATTTCACTGAATTTACCAAACAGTCTCAACAAGTCGTTGAAAACTCACCTTCTATGGCTCGGGTTTATCAGCCTTTGTATGAAAAGCTCAATGAATGGGTATTACAGAGTGGTGATCCTGCGCAGTTAGCTGACTTTGGCATTCAAACTGCCCAGCTAGGCGGCGGTGATAAGCAAGGTAACGTCTTGTTTACCGGCTATTTCTCACCGGTGATGGAATTGCGCCATGAACCGAATGAAACCTACAAATACCCTGTCTATGGCAAACCAGAGTGTGAGGCTGACTGCCCGACGCGCGCTCAAATTTATGGTGGCGCATTAGAAGGGCAAGGGCTGGAATTAGGCTATGCGGCGAATATGATCGACCCATTCCTGATGGAAGTGCAGGGCAGTGGCTTTGTTCATTTTGAAGATGACGATACGCTGGAGTATTTTGCCTACGGTGGGAAAAACAACAAAGCTTACGTCAGCATTGGTAAGGTGTTGATTGAGCGAGACCAAGTCCCACGTGAAAAAATGTCGCTGAAAGCAATCAAAGGATGGGTGTTGGCAAATGATGAAGCGACTGTTCGTGAGTTGCTTGAACAAAATCCATCTTACGTGTTCTTTGAGCCCAGAGCGGACGCTCCGGTAACAGGTACAGCTGGGATCCCGTTACTGCCAATGGCATCTGTGGCGGGTGACCGTTCGATTTTCCCTATGGGAACACCTATTCTTGCTGAAGTGCCATTGCTCAATGCCGACGGCACTTGGAGTGGTGCACATCAGTTACGCCTACTGATTGTTCTCGATACCGGTGGTGCAGTGAAGCAAAATCACCTCGATTTATACCATGGTATGGGGCCGAGAGCAGGTACTGAGGCGGGCCACTATAAGCACTTTGGGCGAGTCTGGAAGTTGGGGCTGGAAAACTCGTCAACTCAGGCGCCTTGGGCATTGCCTCCCGAGAAGTTACAATAGCTTTTTCTCATCTAGACTTTTTAATAAAGAGTGCGTATAAATCGCACTCTTTATTTTTGTACCATCACTCGGCGGAAGAACAGCACCATGCGCGAACTTGATACTCCTGCTTCAGACAACTACAACCAACGCTTCGGCGGCACTCGTCGTCTTTATGGCAATAGCGAAGTGGAGATCCTTCGTGCTGCGCACGTTTGTGTGATCGGCATTGGCGGCGTAGGCTCCTGGGCGGTTGAAGCATTGGCTCGTACAGGCATCGGTGAGTTGACCTTGATTGATATGGATGATGTCTGTGTTACTAACATCAACCGTCAGATCCATGCCATGAGCGGTACGGTTGGGCAGAGTAAGATCGAAGTGATGGCCGAACGCGTCAAGCTCATCAATCCAGAGTGCAAAGTTAATCTGATTGATGACTTTATTACGCCAGACAACCAGCACGAATATCTGTCAAAAGAGTTTGATTACGTGCTTGATGCAATCGACAGCGTGAAAGCGAAAGCTTCATTGCTGGCGTATTGTCGTAGCAACAGGATTAAAGTGATTACTACCGGCGGTGCGGGTGGGCAAGTTGATCCAACCCAGATCCAAGTTGCTGACCTGACCAAAACCATCCAAGATCCATTGGCGAAAAAAATCAAAGATACTTTGCGTCGTCACCACAATTTCCCCAAGAATCCGCAGCGTAAATTTGGCATTGAGTGTGTATTTTCAACGGAACAACTGAAATACCCTCAGCCAGACGGCAGCGTATGTGGTGTAAAATCGACAGCGGAAGGGCCAAAACGTATGGACTGCGCCAGTGGATTTGGAGCGGCAACGGTCGTTACCGCAACATTCGGCTTTGTGGCGGTTTCGCGCATTGTCGAGAAGCTGATTCAGAAATACCGTAAATAGTTCGTTTGGAGATTCTTATGTCCTCATTCCCACAGTCACCTTTTGGCACTGATATTCAAGCAGAAGACATCGTTACGACTATGCAAGGCTTTAAAGGCTGGGAAGACCGTTACCGTCAGGTTATTCAGTGGGGAAAGAAACTTCCTGCGATGCCTGATGAGCTGAAGTCTGAACAAGTCACGGTTTCTGGCTGTGAAAGCCAGGTTTGGCTGGTGAGTGAAAACCTTGATGGTGTGTGGCACTTTTGCGCCGACTCCGACGCACGTATTGTGCGAGGCCTCATTGCGCTCGTTATGGCGGCTTATGATGGCAAAACCAGCGCAGAAATTCAGGCATTCAATATTGATGAGTACTTTGAAAAATTGGGTCTCATTGCCCATCTCAGCCCATCACGAGGCAATGGTTTAAAAGCGATTGTTGAACAGATAAAACAAGTCTCCCGCTAACCGCAACCCGCCGATTTGGCGGGTTGATTGTTTCTGTATAAAATTTAATCACTGAGATATTAATGCCTTAAAAAATACAGGGTGTTAGACCTCTTGTTGTCGTTGAATAAAGGCTGTACAATTCGCGCCCTTAATTAATGTTACGTCGTTTCGTGAGGCCACATGACCACTGAAAAAATCAATCTACTCGACTTTGATCGCCAAGGAATGCGCAAGTTTTTTGCTGAAGAGCTTGGTGAAAAAGCATTTCGTGCCGAGCAGGTGATGAAGTGGATCTACCATTTTGGTGTCGATGACTTCGAGAAGATGACCAACATTAACAAGAAGCTGCGTGAGAAATTGATCCATCGGTGTGAGATTAAAGCCCCTGTGGTGGCGGAAGCTCAACACTCTTCAGACGGCACAATTAAGTGGGCGATGAAGGTTGGCGACCAGGACGTAGAAACGGTTTATATTCCTGAAGATGATCGTGCGACTTTGTGTGTGTCGTCTCAGGTTGGTTGTGCATTGGAATGTAAGTTCTGTTCAACCGCTCAGCAAGGCTTTAACCGTAATCTGAAAGTCTCTGAGATTATTGGTCAGGTATGGCGTGCAGCACGTGAAATCGGTTTGGAAAAAGAGACAGGCCGTCGTCCTATCACTAACGTTGTGATGATGGGCATGGGGGAGCCACTGCTAAACATGAAAAACCTGATCCCAGCATTGGAATTGATGTTGGATGATCTAGGTTTTGGTCTATCTAAACGTCGCGTCACGGTATCGACTTCTGGTGTGGTATCGGGTCTGGATCAAATGACAGGTCAAATTGATGTCGCGTTAGCGATTTCTCTTCACGCACCAAACGACAAGCTGCGCAGTGAAATCATGCCAATTAATGACCGTTGGGATATTCAAGATTTCTTAGCATCTGTGCGTCGTTACATCGCTTCTTCTAATGCGAACCGCGGTAAAGTGACCGTGGAATACGTGCTACTGGACCATGTAAACGATGATATGGATCATGCGCGTGAATTGGCTGAGCTGATGAAAGATACGCCGTGTAAGATTAACCTGATTCCGTTTAACCCTTATCCGGGCTCTCCTTACAAAAAACCAAGCAACTCACGCATTGACCGTTTCCAGAAAACATTAATGCAATATGAGCATACAGTGACGGTTCGTAAAACACGTGGTGATGATATTGATGCCGCATGTGGTCAGTTGGTTGGTGATGTGATTGACCGTACTAAACGCACCGCGATGATTCGTGCCGCTAAAGGTGACACTATCGCAGTAAAAGCAGTTTAATTGAGTGTTTTGACGACAAAGCCAGGGCTCAGCTCTGGCTTTTTTGTAAATTGGTGTTGCTAAATGATGTCAAAATCAGGAAAAACCTTGAGCTGCTTGTAATTTATGCGCCTTTTCTATGTTGTTTCATCTCTGATATCTATTAGAATTAAACTTTAGTGCTTTAGAGGTAATACCTCTGCGATTGAGTGAAGTACTTTTATGCAATTTGGTGAGGCAATATCCTCAAAAATTTTGGATTTTGAACAAAACCAGCACAACTAACGAAAAACGATAAACGTGCGATTGGCTCAGAATCCCCTGAAAAGAGACGTTAAAACATTATGAGTGTTGAACAGCAAACACCAGTACAAGAAAAGAATAAAATCGAAGCGGGTACGATTTTAAAACAAAAACGCGAAGAGCTCGGCCTGACGCAGCAACAAGTGGCGGATCGACTACGTTTGCGTCGCTCCATCATTGAAAACATCGAATTGAATCAATTTGAAAGTGAACAGGTGGCGACCTTTACTCGTGGTTACCTACGCTCTTATGCACGTGTCGTGGGCATTAAAGAATCTGTGGTGTTGTGCGCATTAGATGATTGCGGTGAAGCGCAGTACGAAGAGCATGAGATGCAAAGCTTTTCGCAGAAGACCAATAAAGAAAAACACGATAGCCGCATTATGACTCTGACATGGGGCATTTTTGCCATTATTGTCGGTATCTCTTCCGTTTGGTGGTGGCAAAACCAAGAAAACAGCGCAGTTGAACTGACCACTGCAACGGAACAAGAAATGAAAATCGAGCAAGAGCTGGCTGAAAACAATGAGCTAGATTTTGCTGCGGTCGAGCCAAGCCTGATTAATGAATCACCAGAGGGCCAGCAAGTGGTTGAACAGCCACTTGAAGAGGTCACTACTCCGGTTGAAACAGCAACGGCTGAGCCTGAAATCGTTGAGCAGCCAACTGAAGTTGTCCAAGAAACTACTGAGCCTGCTGAACCTGAAGTCGTCACGGAGCAAGTCACTGAACCGGTTGTTGTCGCTGAGCAGAACCAACCAGAGAAAGAAACCGAAAATTCTTCTGAACCCGTTGTCGCCAACCTCTTAGAAATGTCTTTCAGCGATGACTGTTGGATTCAGGTGAAAGATGCGACAGGTAAAACATTGGCGACAGGTATTAAGAAAGCCGGTCAGGATTTACAAGTGAGCGGTGAAAGGCCTTATAACGTGATTTTGGGTGCCCCAGAAAACGTTTCAATGACATTATCAAGTGAACCTGTCGACCTTTCTGGGTATACTTCAGGCAAAGTAGCAAGATTCACCTTACCTTAGAAATAAATATGCAACACGAATCTCCTATCAAACGTCGCCCATCGACTCGTATTTACGTGGGCGATGTGCCTATTGGTGACGGTGCTCCGATTGCAGTGCAGTCGATGACTAACACCAGAACAACAGACGTCGAAGCGACTGTTGCACAAATAAAATCACTGGAAAATGTCGGTGCTGATATCGTTCGCGTGTCAGTTCCTACTATGGATGCGGCTGAAGCCTTTAAGCAAATTAAGCAGCAGGTCAACATTCCGCTGGTGGCTGATATTCACTTTGACTACCGTATCGCGCTGAAAGTTGCTGAATACGGTGTTGACTGTTTGCGTATCAACCCGGGTAATATCGGTAACGAAGATCGTATCCGTTCAGTCGTTGATTGCGCGCGCGATAAGAATATTCCTATCCGTATTGGTGTGAATGGCGGCTCTCTGGAAAAAGATATCCAGATGAAGTACGGCGAACCAACGCCTGAGGCGCTGGTAGAGTCTGCAATGCGTCATGTTGATATTCTGGATCGTCTTAACTTTGACCAGTTTAAAGTCAGTGTAAAGGCGTCAGATGTTTTCCTTGCTGTCGATTCGTATCGCTTGTTGGCGAAGAAAATCGATCAGCCACTTCACTTAGGTATTACCGAAGCGGGCGGCGCTCGTGCAGGTTCTGTGAAGTCTGCGGTTGGTCTGGGTATGCTATTGGCAGAAGGTATCGGTGATACGCTGCGTATTTCTCTGGCAGCTAACCCGGTTGAAGAGATCAAAGTTGGCTTTGATATTCTTAAATCTCTGCGTATTCGCTCCCGTGGTATCAACTTCATTGCTTGCCCAAGCTGTTCACGTCAGGAATTTGATGTGATTAGCACGGTTAACGCGTTAGAAGAGCGTCTTGAAGACATCATTACTCCGATGGACGTGTCTATCATCGGTTGTGTCGTCAATGGCCCGGGTGAAGCAGAAGTCTCTCACCTCGGTCTTGCTGGCAGCAACAAGAAAAGCGCATTCTATGAAGACGGTAAACGTCAGAAAGAGCGTTTCGACAATAACGACCTTGTTGACCAGCTAGAAGCTAAAATTCGTGCAAAAGCTTCAACATTAGATGAAGCGAACCGCATCGACGTAAAAGTAAAAGATTAATCTCAACGTAACCAAAATTACGGTAAATATTGTGGCAAAGAAAATCCAAGCAATTCGAGGCATGAACGACTGCCTTCCAACTCAATCACCACTGTGGCAAAAACTTGAAAACGCAGTGAAGAATGTAATCAGCGCATACGGTTACAGCGAAGTGCGCATGCCAATCGTTGAGATGACTCATCTATTTAGCCGTGCTATCGGTGAAGTCACGGATGTGGTTGAAAAGGAGATGTACACCTTTGACGATCGCAATGGTGACAGCCTGACTCTTCGTCCGGAAGGGACTGCTGGTTGTGTACGCTCTTGTATTGAGAACAGCCTGATTGACCGCTCTGAACAGCGTCTATGGTACATGGGGCCAATGTTCCGTCATGAACGTCCACAGAAAGGCCGCTACCGTCAATTCCACCAGTGTGGTGTAGAAGTGTTTGGTCTAGATGGTCCAGATGTCGATGCTGAACTTATTATGATGACAGCACGTCTGTGGCGTGAGTTGGGTATTGATAAGCACGTTCGTCTTGAGCTGAACTCTATCGGTTCTCTAGAAGACCGTGCTAACTACCGCACAGCTTTGATTGCCTTCCTTGAGCAACACATCGATGTTCTGGATGATGACTGCAAACGTCGTATGCACACAAACCCGCTGCGCGTTTTGGATACTAAGAACCCTGACGTTCAGGCGATCCTTGGTGATGCGCCACGTCTTTCAGATTATCTTGGTGAAGAGTCCAAACAACATTTTGCTGGTCTTTGTGAACTTCTTGACGCTGCAGGTATCGAATACACAGTAAATGAGCGTCTGGTTCGTGGCCTTGATTACTACAACCGCACGGTATTTGAGTGGATCACGGAAAGCTTAGGGGCTCAAGGCACAGTATGTGGCGGTGGCCGTTATGACGGTCTAGTCGAACAGTTGGGCGGTAAAGCAACGCCAGCTGTCGGTTTCGCAATGGGTCTTGAGCGTCTAGTTCTTATGCTAGAAACACTAGAACTGACAGATGTTCGCCGCTCTGTTGATGTCTACATGGTTACTGCGGGCGAAGGCACTATGATGGCGGGCATGAAGCTGGCAGAGCTGCTACGTGAGCAAGTTCCTGGCATTCGTGTGATGAACCATTTCGGTGGTGGCAACTTTAAGAAACAATTTAAGCGTGCCGACAAGGTGGGTGCAGCAGTGGCGCTGGTTCTTGGTGAGAACGAAGTAGCAGATAACACTGTGGTACTGAAAGACCTGATTGGCGGTACTCAAGAAACTTACGGCCAAGCAGACGTTGCAGCTAAGCTGGCAGAGTTGGTTTAAACGCATTCAAATTTGAAGTGGTGATTCTAGTCACCACTTTTTAGATTTAAGAGGACAGGAAGTGGAACTCTACGATACTGAAGAACAACAAGTAGAAGCGATCAAAGATTGGTGGAAAGAAAACGGTAAAGCGGTCATTTTCGGCGCGGTTATAGGTCTGGGTGGCCTATTTGGTTGGCGCTACTACCAAGATTCAGTGACAGCAGCTCAGGAAGCTGCGTCTGAAAGTTATACCAAGGCTGTTCAGGAACTGGCGGCCAAAGGTGCTGAAGGCGAAGGTGCGGTTCAGAGCTTTATTGATGGTAACAAAGAGACTCAGTATGCAGTCCTTGCAGCTCTCCAACTAGCGAAAGTGCAGGTTGAAGCGGGCAGCTTAGATGAAGCACTAGCGCAGCTTGAGTGGGCAAAAACAGCGACTGAAGACCAAGCACTAATTTCTGTTATTTCTTTCCGTCTTGCTCGCTTGAAAGCAGAACAGGGTGAATTTGATGCGGCTGTTTCTGAACTAGCTGCAATTAATGATGAAAGCTGGGCTGGACGTGTTGCTGAGCTGAAGGGGGATATCCTTCTTCGTAAAGGTGACGCGGAAGGTGCGTACGCAGCTTATACTGAAGCACAGCAAGCGGATGATGCAAGTCAGACTATACAAATGAAACTGGACGACCTGGCGAAGTAATGGTGCTGTGCATGAATAAAATGCTGAAGAAAGCCCTCACTGCGGCGGCCATTTTGGGTGTTTTGGCTGGCTGTGCCAGTGAAGAAGATACCATTATCATGGCGCCAGTGCCTCAGGTTGACAGTGAATTCACTCCGAAGAGTGAATGGAGTGCCAGTGTTGGTGATGGCGTATCAAACTACTTCTCTAAATTGTCTCCTGAATACGCTTATGACAAAGTCTTTGTTGCAAGCCGTGAAGGTATTGTGAAGGCACTGAGTCCTGAAAATGGCAGTACCTTGTGGCAACAAGATCTTGAACAGAATGTTCCCGCTCGCTTATCTGGTGGCATCACTGCAGGTTATAGCCAAATTTTTATTGGTAGTGAAAACGGTCAGGTGATTGCGCTGAACGAAGAAACTGGTGAAGTTAACTGGCGTGTAGATGTTGAAGGTGAAGTGCTAGCGGCACCTGCGACGGAAAGCAACTTAGTTATTGTTCACACTGCAACGGGTATGTTGATTGCTCTGGATCAGGCAACCGGTGATACCAAGTGGACCATCAGCACAGAAGTGCCAAGTCTGACTCTGCGCGGTAACAGCGCTCCTGTGACGGTATCTGGCGGTGTATTCTGGGGAACAGCGAATGGTCGTCTAGCGGCTGCGATTGCAGAGCGTGGTCAACTGATTTGGCAACAACCTATCGGTACGCCACAAGGAGCAACAGAAATCGATCGTCTAGTCGACGTTGATGCTTCTCCACTGGTTCTTGGTAGCACACTGTATATTGTTGGTTATAACGGTCAGTTGACCGCTATTGATCTGCGCTCGGGTAAGTCAGTCTGGAAGCGTAAATACTCGTCATCTACTGATCTTGCCAGCGATGGTGGTCGTCTGTTTGTTGTGACAGATAAAGATTATCTGGTTGCCGTTGATGCACGCAGTGGCACAGAGCTTTGGAGTAACGAGCAACTTGAACACCGTCTATTGACCGCACCGGCACTCATTGATGGCTATGTGGTTGTGGGCGATAGCGAAGGTTATCTGCATTGGCTTGACCGAGATACTGGCGAATTTGTTGCACAGCAGCAAATCAGCAGCAGCGGTTTCGCAGTTGCGCCAATTAGTGTGCCAGATGGCTACATTGCAGTAACACGTAATGGCGATGTAAAGAAACTGAGCATTACCAAGTAATCGTGTGATATAATTCACATTCGGCTCCTGGCTGGTAACAGTTGGGAGCCGTTTTATTGGATAGAACAAAAGAAAATCTGTAGTTATAGGTAAACACTGGTATTGGGATTAGTCATTACCTATAACTACATAGAAAGTATATTGTAGAGGTTGTTATGGTACCTGTTGTTGCTCTGGTAGGGCGTCCAAACGTTGGTAAATCAACGTTGTTTAATCGACTGACTCGCACGCGTGACGCATTAGTCGCGGACTTCCCTGGCTTAACTCGTGACCGTAAATATGGCCAAGCTAAGCTTGGTGAACACGAATTTATTGTTATTGACACTGGTGGTATCGACGGTACTGAAGAAGGTGTTGAAACTAAAATGGCTGAACAGTCGCTTGCGGCGATTGATGAAGCTGATGTTGTACTGTTTATGGTGGATGGCCGTGCCGGTCTAACTCCATCGGACATCGCGATTTCTAATCACCTGCGTAAGATTGAAAAGCCTTCAATGCTTGTCGTTAACAAAGTTGATGGCATTGATGCGGATGCAGCTTCGGCTGACTTCTGGCAGCTAGGCGTTGAAAGCATGTACCAGATTGCTGCGGCACATGGCCGTGGTGTGGGTGCATTGATCGACCGCGCACTAAACCCATTTGCTGAGAAAATGGCGGAAGAAGCACGAGGTGAAATCGAAGATCTGACAGACTTCATTGACGAAGATGAAGAGAAGCTTGATTACACTGAAGAAGAAGCAGAAGCGGAATTTAAGCGTCTTCAAGATCAACCAATCAAATTGGCGATTATCGGTCGTCCAAATGTTGGTAAATCGACGCTAACCAACCGCATCCTTGGGGAAGAGCGTGTAGTTGTGTATGACATGCCGGGCACGACTCGTGACTCTATCTACATTCCGATGGAGCGAGACGGTCGAGAGTATGTTCTTATCGATACTGCGGGTGTCCGTCGTCGTAAGCGTATCAACGAAACAGTAGAGAAGTTCTCCGTTGTTAAGACTTTGAAAGCGGTAGAAGATGCTAACGTTGTACTGCTTGTTATCGATGCACGTGAAAACATCTCAGACCAAGATCTTAGCCTGCTTGGCTTTGCATTGAACGCAGGTCGTTCGATTGTCATTGCCGTTAACAAGTGGGATGGCTTGGATATGGACGTTAAAGAGCACGTTAAGAAAGAACTTGATCGTCGTCTTGGCTTTGTTGACTTCGCTCGTATTCACTTTATTTCTGCTCTTCACGGTACTGGTGTTGGCCACTTGTTCGAATCAGTTCAGGAAGCATATAAGTCAGCGACCACTCGTGTGGGCACTTCGGTTCTGACTCGTATCATGAAAATGGCGACCGAAGATCACCAGCCACCATTGGTTCGTGGTCGTCGCGTGAAGCTGAAATATGCACACGCAGGCGGTTATAACCCACCAATTGTGGTGATTCACGGTAATCAGGTTAATGAACTGCCGGATTCTTACAAGCGCTATCTGATGAACTATTACCGTAAGTCATTAGAGATCATGGGCACGCCAATTCGAATTCAATTCCAAAACAGCGATAACCCATTTGAAGGCAAGTCAAATAAGATGACCCTGTCTCAAGAGCGTAAACGTAAGCGCTTGATGAGCATGATGAAAAACCGCAAAAAATAATATAGAACACAAAAAGCGCCTTTAAATAAGGGCGCTTTTTTTATACAGGATAGCTAGATGTCTGTTACACCTACAATTACACGCTTTTGTCACGATACGTGGCAGCTTACTTCTCAGGTTCAACGCGTTGAATTGGGACAAGATTACCTTTACCTCATCACCGAAATGACCCCATTCCATCCCGTAAGTCATATCTGGCCTGATCATCCAGCGGATAAAGGAACCATTGACGGTCACGTGGTGATTGATTGTTTGGTTGGCGCTGTTGAACTCAGCAGTCATGAGCTCTACGTTGGCAGTGCAATCCCAGTCAAACGCGATGAAGAAGGATGGGCATTTGTTGTTGTGCATTGCCTAGATAAATCGGTCACAGGCCTTGTGGCTCAGCAGGAGGTCACACTCGTTGTAGACAAACCGTATCAGCAAGCACTGAGTCGGGGACACAGCGCTGGGCATATCGCCTATTTGGCGCTTAACAAAGTGTTAGTGGAAAATGGTTACTGGCGCAAAGAGGCAGATCGTAAAGACCCACACGGCTACTACGACTTTAACAGCTATGCCCAAGAGACAAGCTTTGTGAGTGAAGATAAGTGTATCGATACATACCGTCTTGGCAAAACACTGCGCAAGCGAGGGCTAAACAGTGCAGACATGCTGGCTGATTTAGAAAAGATACAATCCTGGGTTAACCAGCAGATAGCACAATGGTTAACTGTCGATGCTGATATCGAGATAAAATGCTGTGGCGATGCGTTAACAGATTCACGTTATTGGCGATGTGATCTTGGAGAACAGAACCTTGCTGAAATCCCTTGCGGTGGTACACATGCTAAAAACCTCAATGAATACAAAGGCATTGTGGTTAATTTGATTCAAATTGATGCGCAAAATATTGAAATGCACACTAATGTAATCGCGGCATAATTAGAATGCGATCATTTTATTAAATTCTAAATACCTGAATTTTTGCGTTTGATTTGGGTTTTAATCTTGTTTTAAATTCAAAAACAGCACATGTAACTTATGCTTTCGGTGTGTGGTTATATAAATATTCTTTTGAGGGGTGATCGCTGATCAAAATGGATTTAGCCGATGATCTCATGAAGATCTTTACCCCATAATATAGATGTCAACTCGATAATCAATTATTCAGTATGCTAGTGTGGCTAAGGTCTGATTATAAAATGACCTTATATGTTACTTTGTTCTGTTAATAATAAAAACGAGTCAGCCTTATGAGTTATAACCGACTTCTGCATGCCCACAGAGAGGTCAATAAGTTGCTCACCAAGCTTGCATTAGGAATGGGGAAAGCAGAGCTCAATCGCAGAGTGGTTGATCTGTCCGAGCATTGGTTTGGTGAACGCCGTGCGTCCATTTTGCGTCTTGATGAGCCGACACAACAATTGCATTTGGAATATGCGCCTAGTTTGCCTGATTTCTACAATCAGGCGATAGAAGGGGTTGAGATTGGGGAAAACGTCGGCTCTTGTGGTGCAGCGGCTTTTCTCAAGCGAACGGTTGTGGTGGAAGACATCAATCACCACCCTAACTGGGCGCCTTTTCTCTCTATTACTGAAAAAGCTAACCTTCGCGCTTGCTGGTCGGTACCTATATTAGCGAATGATCAGACTGTGATGGGGACATTTGCGATATACAGCTCGCAACCTTCTAAGCCAAGCGAAGAAGAGCTGGAAGTTCTAGAAATGTTGGCTTCTCTTTACGCTGTCGCGTGGGAAAAATATCAGCTTGAACAGCAGCTTCACTATCACGCTAGTTATGATTGCTTAACAGGTTGTCTGAATCGACGAGCGTTGCTTCAGCGAGCCTCTGATTGCCTCAACACCAATTTAACTTACGTCGCATGCTTCTTTGCCGATATTGATAAGTTCAAGCAGATCAATGACAAGAATGGACATGAAGTAGGGGATGTTGTGCTAACAGCAGTTGGCCACGCTTTCAAACACTGTTTTTCAGAGTCAGGCATTAGTGGACGCTATGGTGGCGATGAGTTTGTCGCGTTTGCGTTTTCAGATGATGAAGAAGCTCTCCGGATCCTGCATACCGAGCTCAGAGAAAGTTTGGCAGAGATTACTCCACTGCATACGATTGAAGTCAATGTGAGTGTCGGGTTGTCTATTGTGAATATTGAACGCCTAGACTCTATTGAGTGCTTGATTAAACAAGCGGATAAGCAGATGTATCAGATTAAGCATCACCACTGAGAGTGACTTAGATCATAGTATCTGGAGTGCCTCAGAATATAAGCTCTCAGTAGAAGCATCGATTAAGAGAATTCAATATGAATCCGTGTCCAGTATGTCAGAAAGAGCTAGAGTGGCAAGGTCACTACCACTGCAATGACTGTGCGAGTGATTACATCAAGGTTGGCTACTGCCCTGAGTGTAAAGACAAGCTAGAAAAACTACAGGCTTGTGGTTCCGCCAGCTATTTTTGCCACACTTGTAACGAACTTAAGTCGAAGTCCAGAGTTGGCTTTCAGTTCATTAAACAGGCTTAAACGACGGTAGAGTGTATCTCTCCGTCAGATAAACGGGTGACCAGAGTATCACCCGTTTTTGTCTCGGCCGCTTTGGTCAGCACTTTACCTGATGCATCTTGAGTAATGGAGTATCCACGTTTTAACGTCGCGAGCGGGCTGACAGTATCCAGTTTTTCAGCAGCCAGTGCGAGTTGGTGGCGAGAGTTAAGTAGCTTTCTGTCCATCGCGTCCATCAGAGTTTGCTCAAGTCTTTGTAACGACAGCTTCTGTTCATTGAGTCGCGCCACTGGAGAGTGGAGTTGTAGCTTATATTGCTGGCGTTCTACATTCTGACTGCGGGTAGTCAGATAGCGTTCCATTGAGCGTTGCAGACGAACAGACAACTCGTCGAGCTGTTGGCTCTGTCTCTGAAGTTGATGAGACGGGTGTTGACGTTCCAGTCGGTGCTGTAGCGTCGACGTGGTTTGTTTATGCTTGGTCAGATAATGACGAATAGCACTATGAAGTTTGTGCTGACGAGTATTGATGGCTTGCGCTTTGTGGCTGTTATCTCGGCTGACTAATTCCGCTGCGGCTGATGGTGTAGGTGCACGCATATCGGCAACAAAGTCGGCGATAGTCACATCGATTTCATGTCCGACAGCACTGATAATAGGTATCTGACTGGCTGCAATTGTACGTGCGACAATTTCGTTGTTGAAACACCAAAGATCTTCCAAAGAACCGCCGCCTCGACCAACAATCAACACGTCACATTCGTTGCGACTATTCGCACAACCTATGGCCTGTGCGATCTGAATGGCAGCATCCTCTCCTTGAACTAGTGTCGGGTAAACCACGACAGGTAACGAAGGATCACGTCGCTTCAGGACATCAAGAATATCGAAGAGGGCAGCGCCGGTTTTGGAGGTCACTACGCCAACACGTTTTGGGTGTTCTGGCAATGGCTTTTTGCTGGTTTGAGCAAACAAACCTTCACCAGCCAGCTTCATTTTTAGTTCTTCAAACTGCTGCTGAAGTCGGCCATCTCCCTCTGGCTGCATACTCTCGATAATAAGTTGGTAGTCACCACGAGGCTCATACAATGACAGACGAGCTTTGACTAAAACCTGATTGCCATTCTGAGGTTTAAAAGTCACTCGGCGATTGTTGCCACGGAACATGGCGCACTTAACCTGAGCACGGGAGTCTTTGAGGGTAAAATACCAGTGGCCTGAAACGGGCGCAGAGAAGTTTGAGATTTCGCCGACCAACCACACAATACCCATTTCATTTTCTAGTAATAGGCGAACTTCAGAATTAAGACGAGATACAGTGAAGATGTTTTGATTAGTCAGAGATGACACAGCTAATCTCATAGGCGTGAGTATGGAAATTAGCGGCAATATAATACATAGCAAGGGGGTAATTGCAAGAAAAAAATTAAAAAAACTTGTGGTCAAGCGATTGCGTTCGCCGTATAATCCGTCCGCAATATCTAATCCAAATGCAGCCTAGCTTCTCCGCTAACTGCCCTCATTATGCGAAACGATGAGACCGGATTGTTCTTTTACTCCTCTAATTGTGAGATATTGCAAATGCTAAGAATTGCCAAAGAAGCGCTGACATTCGACGATGTTCTACTAGTGCCAGCACACTCCACCGTTCTCCCAAACACAGCTGATCTTCGCACTCAGCTGACGAAAAACATCACCCTTAACATTCCGATGATTTCTGCGTCTATGGATACCGTGACGGAAGCTCGTCTGGCTATCGCTCTAGCGCAGGAAGGTGGCATTGGCTTTATCCACAAAAACATGTCGATTGAGCAACAAGCTGAAATGGTTCATCAGGTTAAGATTTACGAAGCTGGCGTGGTTTCCCATCCGGTTACTGTAAACCCTGATGCAACAATTGCAGATGTTGTGGCTCTAACAGAAAAGCATGGTTTTGCAGGTTTCCCTGTCGTAACTGATAACAATGAGTTAGTTGGTATCATCACTGGCCGTGACGTTCGTTTCGTAACTGACCTTTCTAAGAAAGTTGAAGTCGTTATGACACCTAAGGAGCGTCTGGCGGCAGTAAAAGAAGGTGCAACTCGTGAAGAAGTGCAAGAGAAAATGCATGAAGCACGTGTTGAGAAAGTACTGGTCGTGAACGATGAGTTCCAACTAACCGGTATGATTACAGCAAAAGATTTCCATAAAGCAGAACGTAAACCAAACGCATGTAAAGATGCGCAAGGTCGTCTACGCGTCGGTGCAGCAGTTGGTGCTGGTGCAGGTAACGAAGAGCGTGTTGCAGCCCTGGTTGAAGCGGGTGTTGACGTTCTACTTATCGACTCTTCTCATGGCCATTCTGAAGGCGTACTAAACCGTATTCGTGAAACTCGTGCGGCTTACCCAGATCTAGACATCATTGGTGGTAACGTTGCAACGAGTGCAGGCGCTAAAGCGCTGATTGAAGCGGGTGTCAGTGCTGTGAAGGTTGGTATCGGCCCAGGCTCTATCTGTACCACTCGTATCGTAACTGGCGTAGGTGTTCCTCAGGTTACTGCTATTGCAGATGCGGCAGAAGTTGCGAACGAATATGGCATTCCAGTTATTGCGGATGGCGGTATCCGTTTCTCCGGTGATATCTGTAAAGCTATCGTTGCTGGCGCATCATGTGTGATGGTTGGCTCAATGTTCGCTGGTACCGAAGAAGCACCAGGTGAAGTAATTCTATACAACGGCCGTTCTTACAAAGCTTACCGTGGTATGGGTTCTTTAGGCGCGATGTCTCAAGGCTCATCTGACCGTTACTTCCAGTCTGATAATGCTGCCGACAAACTTGTTCCTGAAGGTATCGAAGGCCGTATCGCATACAAAGGTCGTCTAAAAGAGATCGTTCACCAACAAATGGGTGGTCTACGTTCAAGCATGGGTCTTACTGGCAGTGCAACCGTTGAAGATATGCGTACTAAAGCTGAATTTGTACGTATTTCGGGCGCTGGCATGAAAGAATCTCATGTACACGACGTTCAAATTACCAAGGAAGCACCAAACTACCGTCTAGGTTAATTTTTACTGTTGTAAAAATAAAACCTACACACCTGACGTAAACGTTTGCTTTTTTCCTTGAAGCATTAATAAGAGGCGAGTACACTCGCCTCCGTTTTAATAACCTAGCTTATAAGACTGCTCAAAATGACTAAAAATATTCATGACCAACGTATTCTGATCTTGGACTTCGGTTCTCAGTACACTCAGCTAGTCGCACGCCGTGTACGTGAAATCGGTGTGTACTGTGAACTGTGGAGCTGGGACGTTGAAGAAGCGGATATTCGTGAATTCAATCCAGACGGTATCATCCTATCTGGTGGTCCAGAAAGCGTAACGGAAGATAACTCTCCACGCGCGCCTCAATATGTATTTGACTCTGGTGTGCCAGTACTAGGTGTATGTTACGGCATGCAGACTATGGCTGAGCAGCTAGGTGGTAAAGTTGCTGGGTCAACCGAGCGTGAATTCGGCTACGCACAAGTCAAAGTTTCTGGTGAATCGACACTGTTTAAAGATCTTGAAGCAACTCAAGACGTGTGGATGAGCCACGGTGACAAAGTGGTAGAAATTCCAGCGGACTTCGTAAAAGTCGGCGAGACTGACACTTGTCCTTATGCGGCAATGGCCAATGAAGAAAAGAAATACTACGGTGTTCAGTTCCACCCTGAAGTAACGCACACTAAGCAAGGCAAGCAAATGCTTGAGAACTTTGTTCTTGGCGTGTGTGGTTGTGAAGGGCTTTGGACTTCAGAATCGATCATTGAAGATGCCGTTGCGCGTATCAAAGAGCAGGTAGGTGACGATGAAGTCATCCTAGGCCTGTCGGGCGGTGTGGATTCATCTGTCGTTGCAATGCTGGTTCACCGTGCAATCGGTGACAAGCTAACCTGTGTATTCGTCGATAACGGTCTGCTTCGTCTAAATGAAGGTCAGCAAGTGATGGATATGTTTGGCGATCAATTCGGTCTGAACATCATCAAAGTTGATGCGGAAGAGCGTTTCCTTGCAGCTCTTGAAGGTAAGTCGGATCCAGAAGAGAAGCGTAAGACTATCGGTCACGTATTTGTCGACGTATTCGATGAAGAATCTAAGAAGCTGAAAAATGCGAAGTGGCTTGCTCAGGGTACTATCTACCCAGACGTCATCGAGTCAGCGGCATCTAAGACAGGTAAAGCACACGTAATCAAATCTCACCATAATGTTGGCGGCCTGCCAGACGATATGGAAATGGGCCTTGTTGAACCTCTACGTGAGCTGTTCAAAGATGAAGTTCGTAAGATTGGCCTAGAGCTAGGTTTGCCTTACAACATGCTTTACCGCCACCCGTTCCCAGGTCCTGGTCTAGGTGTTCGTGTTCTTGGCGAAATCAAGAAAGAGTACTGTGACTTGCTACGTCGTGCAGATGCTATCTTCATTGAAGAGCTACATGCAGCGGATCTTTACAACAAAGTATCGCAAGCCTTCACGGTATTCCTACCTGTACGCTCTGTTGGCGTTATGGGCGATGGCCGTAAATACGACTGGGTCGTTTCTCTACGTGCAGTTGAAACGATCGACTTCATGACGGCACATTGGGCGCACCTACCATACGATTTCCTTGGTAAAGTATCTAACCGTATTATCAACGAAGTTGACGGTATTTCGCGTGTGGTTTACGACATTTCGGGTAAACCACCAGCGACGATTGAGTGGGAATAATCCTGTTCGTTGATGCAAAACGTTAAGAGCCAGCCTTCGGGCTGGCTTTTTTAATGGCTTAATAATTATATAGTGTAATGTTCTGATAAATTAACATTACTCGCTGATGATGACAGTATTATTGGATTCTATATCGGTGAATTATTTGGTGTTTTTGAAGCCAAAAGACATTTTTATTGGCCTAGACCGTTTCTTATTTCGTTGTAACTACAAAGTGACTCGCAACTTAACATCAGGTGAGTTCATTCACCGTGATTCTTGATCTGACTTTTTCTAATCTCTTTTCAGTTTTATAAAACAAGGAAAAGTGAGATGAAGAAAGTAAGTTACTTGGCCGCCGCCGTATCTTTGGCTGCTATGTCGTCCAGTTGGGCGATGACCAATATCCAACCTGACCCGCAGAATCCGAATGGTTATGTGGTTGCCCGCGCTGATATTCAGGCGGCAGAACAAGCACAAACTTCCGATCCTATGTACCAGATATGGTCTCAGGCACTTACTACGGCACCGAATAGCGTTGTTGAGGCGATTGAGCCCAACCTTGCCACTAATCCGGATAACGTTAAGCGCGCTGAACGTGTGTTCCCTCAGGCTGAGTGGGATTTTCTGACTAATATGGCTGCGCCTGAATATACTTATACCCGCTTCCTACGTGCGATTGGTAAGTTCCCTGCGTTTTGCGCTGAGTATACGGATGGGCGAGATTCCGATGCGATATGTAAACGTTCGATCGTGACGGCATTTGCCCACTTCGCGCAGGAAACAGGGGGGCATATTGCCAAAGATAATGTGTCGGATAACCCATTAGGTCTTGAAGAGTGGCAGCAGGCACTTGTACACGTGCGTGAAATGGGCTGGTCAGAAGGTCAGGAAGGCTATACCACTGGTTGTGGCCAGAACGATTGGCAAAACAAAAAATGGCCGTGTGCTGCTGGACAGGGTTATTTTGGACGTGGTGCTAAGCAGCTTTCTTACCACTTTAATTACGGCGCATTTTCCGAAGCAATGTTTGATGGTGATGCGTCTGTTTTGCTCAACAACCCAGGCTTAGTTGCCGACTCTTGGTTGAACTTAGCCTCTGCGATCTGGTTTTTCCTAACCCCACAAGCACCGAAACCCGCCATGTTGCATGTGATTGATAAAACGTGGTCGCCTTCTCAACGTGAAATTGAAGCGGGGATTGGTTATGGCTTTGGCACCACCATTAACATCATAAATGGGGGCATTGAGTGTGGAGAACAGAATAAGAATAAAGGGCAACCCGTTAACCGCATAAGATATTGGGAAGGACTGTCGTCTTATTATCAGATTCCAATCGAAGCCGATGCAAAGAATACCTGTTGGCAACAGACTCCATACGGCAGCCTTAACCTAAATGGTGCGACTGATGTGTTGTACACCAACTGGGATGGCAACTGGAAGTACTATGCTGATCGTCCGGGTGGTTATTCATTTGAGTGTGAATTAGTTGGATTCCAGACCGCTTACTCTGCGCTGGTACCGGGTGACTACGAAAAATGTGTGACTAATTTGTACGGCTCTCACGCGAGTTGGCCTGAAGTGCGTGTTGTTGACCAGTTAGACCCGGTTGACCCTGATCCTGGCACAGGAAAGGCTTGGAGTGCTACTAAGGTGTACAACACAGGTGATGAAGTCACCCATGAAGGGGCGACGTATAAAGCGAAATGGTGGACACAGGGGGATAATCCGAGTGCTGGTGGGCCATGGGAATTAGTTTCCGGAACGCCAACGGAACCAACACCGGATCCTACGCCAGATCCAACTCCGAATCCTGACCCTACGCCAGTGCCTGATACCTTTATTCAGTGGCAAGCAGGTGTAACTCAGGTTGCTAACGGCGATAAAGTTACCCATGAAGGTAAATGTTTTGTCGCTAAAAACGGACCGGGCGTTTGGGACACGCCAACTCAGTCGAACTGGTTCTGGGATGAAATCTCTTGCCAGTAATGTAAAAGGTTCATGACTCATTAACTAAGCTCCTGCAATAAGCAGGAGCTTTTTATTTGCGACTACTAAGAGTAATGAACAGTGGCTTCAAGCAACTGTTCATTCTATTGATGGCGTAGCCTGCCATTGCTTCTAGCTTTATGGGACGGTTTTCGGAATCTTAGATTGCACATTCCAGATCTATCTTTTTTATCGAACGGAATTAAACTTCGCGCGTAAATTTTATTAATTTTTTTGAAAGGTGTGCGAAATGTCAACAAAACTGGCTAACCCAGCTCCACTTGGTCTGATGGGTTTCGGTATGACAACCATCCTGCTAAACATTCATAACGCAGGCTTCTTCCCAATTGACTCAATGATTTTGGCAATGGGTATTTTCTATGGTGGTCTGAGCCAAGTGATTGTCGGCATGATGTGCTTTAAACGTGGTGATACGTTTGGTACTACCGCGTTTACTTCTTATGGCTTGTTCTGGCTAACATTGGTTGGCTTGATTGTTATGCCTTACATGGGTTTACCAGCAAGCCCTGCACACTTTATGGGTTGGTACCTAGCTCTGTGGGGCATCTTCACGGGTTTCATGTTTATCGGCTCTCTTTGCTACCCAACAGCGAAGCAAGTGGTTTTCGGCTCGCTAACTATTCTGTTTTTCCTACTTGCCGCACGTGATTTCACGGGGAGTGAGCTGATTGGCACAATTGCAGGTTTTGAAGGTATTTTCTGTGGCGCAAGTGCAATCTACTTCGCGATGGCTCAAGTACTGAACAACGAATATGGCCGTACTATTCTTCCTATTGGTGAGAAAAAAGCATCGGTTGCAACAGAAGCTGTTGCAGCGTAAAGAATATTGCTTGCATGGCTAATGGCCGTGTTAGAAATATATTTGGGAACATAAGATGAAAGGGGTTAGCCATAGGCTAACCCCTTTTTTTACCACTGCTTTTTATCTTAGATATCCAAATTAGGTTGAAGGTTGCTCAACAGGTTTGGACTCTTCTTCTGCTGTAGGCTCTTTGCCTGTCTTACGACGGTATTTATCTTCCCAGTAATCTGCACCTTTGATGCCCAGTTTTACAGGGTTGAACGTGTACTCTTTCACGCCTTGTTTCTGCTGCTCTTCGTAATCATTTAGAGCCTTAAGTGCAGGCTTCGCCATGAAGAAGATAATCAGAATACCGACGATGTTTAGCCATGCCATCAGGCCAACACCCACGTCACCCATTGCCCATGCAAGGTTTGCAGTCTTAACTGTACCGTAGAACACAACGGCAATAAGTGCCAATTTCAGTACGAACATCAAGCCGTTAACTTTGATGTGGCGACGGATATAGGCCACATTTGTTTCCGCAATGTAGTAGTACGCAAGGATGGTTGTGAAAGCAAAGAAGAACAATGCAATCGCAATGAACGGCTTACCAATACCCGGTAATGCACTTTCAATTGCCATCTGAGTGAAGACAGGGCCATTCGCCGCAATGTCCGCTGCTACGTTCTGAACTAGGAAGCCTTCTGCACCGTGTACGTTGTAAGCACCCGTGATGATAATCATAAATGCTGTCGCCGAACATACTAGTAGCGTATCGATATAGATAGAGAACGACTGTACCAGACCTTGCTGAGCTGGGTGGTCAACACTTGCAGCTGCAGCTGCGTGAGGACCAGTACCTTGACCCGCTTCGTTTGAGTAAACACCACGTTTAACACCCCAACCGATTGCCGCACCAACACCTGCCATAGGTGTGAACGCATCACCAATGATCATTGAGAATACTCGAGGTACTTCACCGATATTTAGAAGGATGATGATGAAGGCCGTTACGATGTAAGCCAGCGCCATGAAAGGAACCACGATTTGTGTGAAGTTCGCGATACGCTTAACACCACCGAAGATGATGAAGGCTAGGATTACGGAGATAACAGTACCTGTTAAGATTTTCGCAAAGCTGAATGTGCCGATCGCTGTCTCGATCATTGCACCTGAGCCAAACGCTGCCTCAACAGCATTACCAATACTGTTTGACTGAACACCCGGTAGTAGGAAACCACAAGCGAAAATGGTCGCGATAGCGAAGATCCACGCGTACCACGTCTGACCCATTGCTTTCTCAATGTAGTAAGCAGGACCACCACGGAATTCGCCGTTGTCTTCTTCTTTATAAATCTGCGCTAGTGTTGATTCTGCGTATGCTGTTGCTGCACCAAAGAATGCAACAACCCACATCCAGAAGACTGCACCAGGACCACCGAAACCGATAGCCGCTGCAACACCTGCAATGTTACCTGTACCTACACGCCCAGAAAGTGAGACGGCGAGTGCCTGGAAAGAAGAAATGCCCTTGGACGAGCTTTTACCTGAAAGAAGCAGACGCCACATTTCACCGAAGTGACGAACTTGCACGAATCGCGTCATGATTGAGTAGAACAAACCAGCGCCAAGACACAAATAAATCAGTGCCGGACTCCAGATGATTCCATTCAGAAAATCAACTAATGACTGCATAAGTATTTTCCCTGTTTAGTTTTATAGTGGTGGTTTTCTGAACAGGATATTAACCTTTTTGTAACTCCGATGTTAACCAATTTATACTTTAAAGTTTGTTTGCGTGAGCTCAGGCACAAAATGCTAAATAAATGTTAACGAGTGGTGTTATTGTAGTGTGGAATTTCAATTTGCTTGAGAATTGAATTGATATGACTAAATCCACAGCGCACTTAGGAATATGCGCCGTGTTTGGTGGCTCGTTTTTTGTACTGTTAGTGTTGGTTCTTGCAGATATTTATACTATTTGCTGTACCGATATGTACTTAGCTCTTTATATTGAAGGTTATTCGACCTTGTGATTACCTCAGTTAGAATATCGGCTGACCCACAGGCCATCGTCCAACCTAAGGTGCCATGACCCGTATTCGTGAACAGATTCTCGATCTTTGTCTCCCCAATAATGGGTGTCCCATCTGGTGTCATTGGGCGAAAGCCTGTCCAGTATTCTGCTTGAGTTAAGTCCGTGCCCTGAGGAAATAGGTTAGCAACGACATGATTTAAGGTCGCGAGTCGTTTGTCTGGTAGAGCTGGGTCAAATCCGGCTAACTCGGCTGTACCCGCGACGCGTATCCGGTTTTCAAATCGTGTGACCGCTACTTTATACGTTTCATCCATAATGGTTGATTGCGGAGCAAAGTCTCGATTGATCACAGGTAAAGTCAACGAGTAACCTTTCACGGGATAGAGTGGGATGTCTATTCCGATTTTTTCCAGAAGTTTTTTTGAATAACTGCCCATTGCGACCACAAACTTGTCGGCTTCGATTTCCCCCTGTGATGTCGCGACAGAGGTGACCTGATTGCCCTGAACATTCAAACGTTGAATTTCAGTGTTAAACAGAAACTCGATGCCAGCGTTTTCTGCCATTGCCTGAAGTTGCTGGCAAAACAGATAGCAATCTCCTGTTTCGTCATCTGGCAGATAAAGCCCGCCAGTCAAAGTACCTTGAATATTGGCTAGCCCCGGCTCCTGAAGCAGACACTCCTTGGCATCCAGCAACTGATAGCGAGTGCCACTCTCCTCCAGTAAAGCAATGTCCTTCTCTACGGCTTCCAACTGTTTATGGTTGCGGAAAATTTGCAGTGTCCCTTGAGTGCGCCCTTGATAGTTGAGGTCGTATTGCTGGTTTAACTGCGCTAAACACTCTCGGCTACGATTGGCAATCGCTAACATACGGGCTTTGTTAATCCGGTACCTGTCCAGCTGGCAATTTTTCAGCATTTGGCTGGCCCAATGGAGGAGTTCGGGGTTGAGGCTAGGTTTGATTTTTAGCGGAGCGTGTTCTTCTAATAGCCATTTCATTGCCTTGAGTGGCACACCAGGTGCAGCCCAAGGGGATGAATAGCCATAAGAGATCTGACCGGCGTTAGCAAAGCTAGTCTCTTCCGCAGCGCGGGGCTGGCGATCAATGACGGTGACCTGGCAACCAGCTTGAGATAAATACCAAGCGCTAGTTAACCCCACCACACCACTGCCTAAGATAACGACTTTCACACTCAACTCCACAAATTAACGATTTTGCTAAGCGTGGTGGATTTACATCTGATTAACAATCGATAAGAATTAATAGTACCGTTTAGAAAAACTAAAAGCTTTTATGAAATCCGTCCTGCTCAATGGTATCAATCTGGTATGTATCGTCGCTAAACACAGCAGTCTGACCAGTGCTGCCCGTGAACTCAATCTCACTACGGGTGCGGTCAGTCAGCAACTTCAGGCGGTGGAAGAGCGCTTAGGCTTTAGTGTGTTTGAGCGTCACGCAAGAGGTATCCGCCTGACCGAAAAAGGGGATAAGCTGGTTCAGTCAGTGACGCCACATTTGGCGGCAATTGAGGACAATGTCTACAAATTGACGCATGTTACCAACAGTAAACAGATACGGCTTAAACTCACTCCTTCTCTGGCCTTCAAATGGTTGGTGCCGCGTTTGGACGATTTTCAGAAGCGTCATCCAGAGATCCAGATTCACACATTTGCCGAAGGAGCGTTGGTGGACAGTGAGAGTCGAGACTTTGACATTGCCATAGATTATGGGCCTTTACCTTACAAGTTGCCTCAAGCAGAACTGTTGATGGAAGAATCTCTTTTACCTGTGATGAGCCCAGGGTACTTTCATCACTTTTCACACCTCTGTGCGACGAGTTCATCTGAAGACTGGCAGCAAGTCACTTTGCTTCATGATGCTATGCCTTGGAGCGATTCCTCGAAAGATCAGGAGTGGAAATACTGGGCCGCACAGCACAGTCTTGACTTCGACACTCATCAAGGTCACTTCTTTAACCGCACGGATATGGCGATGTCTGCGGCGGAAGCAGGGTTGGGAATTGCGCTGGCGCGAATGGCCCTTTTGGGGGATGAGCTCAATCAAGAAAGATTAGTCGCGCCGTTTCCTGCCATTCGTGCCAATGCGGGCTATTTCATTATTACCCACCTTGATAATCCTCATACCCGATTGTTTAAAAGTTGGCTGAAACAACAAAGTCTTATTGATTAAATTGTAAATTGCGTTTGCGAGTGCATATGCACCCACTACACTTAATAGAGTCAGCAAGCGTCAGTTTGCTGACGTGCTTACGGGGCAGCGCATATGAAATCTACACAAGGCCAATGCAGCTATCAAAATCCTGATGGCTGGTGCTGCGATCAACCGTGTGGAGAGTCAGGACTATGTTACTGGCATGATCCCAAAGTCGATAAAAGCAAAGATGATATAAAAGACAAGGTTGAACAATGGGCCGCAGCGGGTAAACCTTTAGACGGATTTCAGTTGGCAAAAACGAACTTGGTTGATATCAATTTGGTCAATCGAGGTTGTAAAGAAGGCTATTCATGTCGCAACGTGGATTTTTACCGCGCGGATCTGACCGATGCACACTTTTTCGGTCTAGATTTGCGTGGCTCCTCCTTAATGAAGTCAAAGATGTTGGGAGCAAATCTTCATTGTGCAAAGTTAGATAACTGCAACTTATTGGGAGCCGATCTCGGCCGGGCGAAACTGGAAAATGTTGAGTGGGGGACGTACCTCAAGCAAGAGCACCAGGCTAGGCAGGCGCGTAAAAAGCGAAAGTACAAAGAGTCTGCTTCTCTGTACCAAGAAGCGGAAGAAGTGTGTCGCAATATACGTAAACAGTGTGAAAAGCAGGGGCTGTTTGAGATGGCTGGCGATTTCTTCAAGCGAGAGATGCGTTTTCGTCGTTATCAGATGCCTAAGTTCAGCATAAAGCGGATCGTTTCTAAGGTCGTCGATTTGTTTTGTGGCTATGGCGAAGATCCAATGCGGGTTGTGGGCTTTTCCATTTTTCTGATATTGGTTTGTGCGATGGCGTATTTCTTTTTGGATACTACGGGCGCGCACCCGATATACGAAGATCTTAGCGGCTGGCAGTTCTACTTTTTTGAATTCCTCAACTCGCTCTACTTTAGCGTCGTTACGTTTACCACTTTGGGTTACGGGGACATCTCGCCCGTCGGGGTCGCGAGATTTATCGCTGCCTTCGAAGCGTTTCTCGGCAGCTTTACCATGGCGTTGTTTGTGGTGGTGTTCGTGAAGAAAATGACGCGTTAGAGACTGCGATAATGTTGTACCAACCAGTTTTCAGCATCGATTTCATCCGCTTTAAACTGGTTGGAAAAGTGCTCGATCAGCGTAGATAAATACTCGCCAGAGTCACACATGGTATCAAACAGTAAGTCTTGGGAAGCGGCCAATGGTCCAGCTTGAGGCTTTGCTTTGGCTGCCAGTAGCACAGGAACCATATACAGCTCTTTATTGAGAGTCGTGAGATCTTTCAACTGTCGGGCTGTCTGATAAACTCGGGCGCTCGAACTTGCCTTATAGTCAGTGCTCTCAAGCTCAAGTTGAATGACAAATATGATCCCACGATAAAGCACCACAGCGTCAATCTCTTCACTCTCTAGACCCATTGGTAAGCGTAATATCACTTGTCCGGCTAAATGTGGCAGCGCAGTTAGTTGCTTTCGCAGCAGGGCAATTTTGTCCAGCCACACTTGTTTCGTATCTGGCGTAAACAACGAGAGGTCTGTTATGTTGGCCGTATCCAGTTGACGACAAAAGGTATAAAGAGGCGTATTTAGCAGAATCTTCTCAGTCATGGCTTTCAAGGGTTTAGTGTGAATGCATTCACAGTATGATTAGGTTTTGAACACAATGCGGGTATTTATTGATAAGACATTAATTCCACATTTATTCGCTTGTCCAAGGAAGGTATATGAAAGACGAAACCTTATCAATTCACTTTGGTTATGAAACTGACCCAACCACTAAATCGGTTGCTACGCCTATCTATCAGACGGTTGCCTACGAGTTTGACAATGCTCAGCATGGTGCTGATTTGTTTAACCTTGAAGTGCCGGGGAATATTTACACCCGGATTATGAACCCGACCAATAATGTGCTGGAAAAACGTATGGCAGCGCTGGAAGGGGGGATTGCAGGCCTGGTTGTTAGTGCGGGGAGTGCGGCAATCAACTACGCGATTCTGACACTGGCTCAGGCAGGAGACAACATCATTTCGACACCTCAGCTTTATGGTGGTACCTACACGCTGTTCGCCCACATGTTGCCAAACCAAGGTATTGAGGTGAAATTTGCGAAGGACGATAAACCAGAAAGTCTTGCTGAACTGATCGATGACAACACTAAGGCGATTTACTGTGAAAGTATCGGTAACCCGGCAGGTAACATTATTGATTTAGAGCGGGTTGCGGAGCTGGCACATGCCAAAGGTGTTCCTATGATTGTCGATAATACGGTTGCGACTCCTGCCTTGTGTAAGCCGATTGAATTTGGTGCTGATATCGTCGTTCACTCCTTAACGAAATACGTCGGCGGGCATGGAACGACATTGGGCGGGATCATCATCGATTCCGGTAAATTCCCTTGGGCGCAGCATAAAGCCCGTTTCCCAGTTTTTAATCAGCCAGAACCGTCTTACCATGGCGTGGTGTACACCGAAGCGTTTGGTGAGGCGGCCTTTATTGGTAGGGCTAGGACAGTACCACTACGTAACACTGGGGCTGCGTTATCACCAATGAATGCATTTATGCTGATCCAAGGGTTGGAAACACTGTCGCTACGTATGGAGCGCCATACAGAAAATGCGCTCAAGGTTGCAGAGTTCCTCAACCAGCACGATAAAGTCAGTTGGGTTAGTTATGCGGGCTTGCCAACTTCAGATCATTACCCGCTGGCTGAGAAGTACATGAAAGGTAAACCTTCGGCGATTCTGTCTTTTGGTCTTAAAGATGGCTACGACGCTGGGGTACGTTTCTATGATGCACTGAAAATCTTTAAGCGACTGGTTAACATCGGTGATGCCAAATCCCTGGCTTGCCATCCCGCTTCCACCACCCACCGCCAGTTAAGTGAAGCAGAGCAGGCTCAGGCCGGCGTTTCGCCTGAAATGATCAGACTTTCCGTGGGTATTGAGCATATCGACGATATTCTTGCCGACTTGGAACAAGCGTTGAGTGCATAACGGCTAAAGCACTGGGAAATCCCAGTGCTTTCAATCAAACCTTATTTTCCTTTCACTCTCTGATATTGGTTTCGTGATATTTAGTTCAACTATTTCGCAATATTGCCGTTATAGTAAAGTAGACATTGAGTTCACCTTTTTATACAGATACTTACTAGTGTTTTTGACTCTACAATTACAGCCTTATGAGAGCATTTCTTTCTGGCTTAAGGAAAGTTCACCACTCGGGGCTTATACTAGGAGAGGTAACCAATGCTTCATCATAGTGTGAGCGACACAAGAGCTTGCAATGAGATTGATGAATTCTTCTGGCATTTATATTGATAAATGAGATAGTTTTACTTGCGCCTCAAGCATTAACTAAAAATACAAATCCCGAGGCGGCAGATTAAAGGTAGTTACGCAGGCGAGAAATACTCTGCGTAAGTGTGAATGATACCGGGAATGAGTAAAATCAACTATGAGCGTTTCAAGCAGTACAATTCTTACAGAAAGCGGCACCAATGAACTTGAGATTATTGAGTTTCATTTAGTTAAACAGATGCCCGATGGCTCTAAAAAGACCTGTTATTACGGCATTAACGTTGCCAAAGTGCGTGAAGTCATACAGGTACCGGAAACGACCGATTACCCGAATGCTCAGCCACATATGGTTGGTGTATTCTCTTCCCGAGATATTCTTACTCCTCTGGTCGACCTTGCTGGTTGGTTAGGTGTTCCAACGAGCAAAGATTTAGAGAAGAAGTTTGTCATTGTGACGGATTTCAACCGCATGACTAACGGCTTTCTGATTGACAGCATTAGCCGCATTCATCGTATTTCCTGGAATGATGTTGAGTCACCAAGCCAATTCCTTGAAGCTGGTGAACAGGATTGCGTGGTCGCCGTTGTGCGTAAAGATGGCAACCTGATTATGATCCTTGATTTCGAGAAGATTATCGCAGACATCAACCCAGAACTGAGTATGGAAAAATACGATGTTAAGGTGGATAAAAGTGTCGATCTTAATCAGAAAATGGTGGCGAAGCGTAATGCGAAGACTGTTATGGTGGTCGATGACTCTGCCTTCATTCGCAGCTTGATTCAGGACACATTAAGCTCGGCGGGTTATAACATCATTGCATGTAAAGATGGTGGTGAGGCGCATGAGAAGTTAATGGAAATTGCGGAAGTCGCTAAGAAAGAAGAGATACCTATTACTGAGTTGGTTGACGCTGTGGTGACGGACGTTGAAATGCCTCGTATGGATGGCATGCACTTAGTCAAACGCTTACGTGACTCTGAAGCTTACAAAGAGCTGCCGATTGTGATGTTCTCATCACTGATGAGTGATGACAACCGGGCCAAAGCTCTGGCATTAGGTGCGAATGATACTATCACCAAACCAGAGATTGGCCGTATGGTCGCAATGATGGACCAATATATTTTCTAAAGACTGTGTTGCTCTCCTGAGAGCGATTTACTGTTTTGTCTTTCGAGCTGGGCAACTTCGTTGTCCAGCTCTTTTATTTTCGATGCCATTAATGTGTGGCAATGCTCCGCTAGCTTTCGTGCATCTTCGATTTTATACCCGGAGACATCAATGGGTTCGAGCATTTCAGAAATCACCACACCATTGTCACGACGATTTAAGTCAATCTTTTTATGGGTAGTGCTGACACACATGGGAGTAATCGGAACCCCAGCTTCAATCGCCATGCGGAATGCGCCAGTTTTAAACGGTAACAACCCTCGACCTTTGCTGCGTGTTCCCTCGGGGTAAACCCAAACGGACAGATCTCGTTGATGAATGGCTTCTGCTACTTGTTTGATGGTATCGCGTGCCTGTGACTTGTTTTCTCTGTTAATTAGTATATTGCCAGTAATCCAGTAAAGTTGACCGAAGAAAGGAATCCAGAGTAGATCTTTTTTCCCCAAGGAGACGGTTCTTGGGCGCAGCATCCCCGGCGCTGTGACAAAGTCGTACACACTTTGATGATTAGAGATATAAACGCTATTGGCTGGCGTTGGGGCTCTATCTAAGCCACGTTGTATCAATTTGAGGCCAATGAGTTTGTGTAGCTGATTAAACCAACGACAGAAAAAGTAGACATGCTTTGGATTTCTTGGGCTGAACAAGCAATAAATCAAAGCAAACAGAGTAGTGAAGACAACAAAAATCGCAGCCAAAATCAGGCGAATAATACCAAGCAAAACACTTTCCCTCTTTAATACGAGTACGTCATGAGACCGATGGAAACCATTCGGTTTAAGCTAGAGTTTTCAATCTATTTAACTAAATTGCAACAGAAATTGAGTTCAGTTGGGGGAACTTCATCGAGATTTCAATATTAATATGCAATTAACTTTATATTGAGGCGGGTATGGTAGCACGTCTCTGATCCAATATAAGAGGATATCAGCAAAGAGCCGCTATCAAGCTGACGAGAGTGGGGGACTGTTGTGCCCATTGTTTTACAATCATTGTGTTTGCAAACCCGGAAAAGATCGACTTCTTGCTGTAATAGTAATATCCCTCTATTCATTTTAATGACTAAATTGTCATTTTATCATTTCCTGTAAAGTCAGAACTTCCATAAGCTCTAATTATTAATAATGTCACTTTATATATCATTGGAATAAAAACTCAAATAAAATAACTATAAATGCACTTTTTGTTATTAACTAATTGCTTTTTAAGGTTTTTTATTAACCATTTGATGTTAACTAGTCCTGTTGTTTAGTTGATTCCTTGCCTGTTTGTGAATGTTTTATTTTATAAATTATTGGATGTTTTATAAGCATACTTTATAGCTAATGCTCTCTTGAGTAGTTATGAATAATGACTGTTCATGAGGATAAAGTGAATAATAATAGCTCAAAAAGGATCAGAGCAAATGCACAACATGATAAATAAAACCAAAGGAATATTCGTCCTATCATCAATGACAGTGGCTATAGCTGGTGCAACGTCTGCTTTCGCAGCGTCACCAATGGGCTTTAATGAAGCGGATCTCCCGACTAAATATATAGTCAAGTTCAAAGAAGATGCGCCTGCACCATTCTCAATGGCTAGTTCAGCAGTCGCTCCATCGAAAGCGCGCGAAGCGGTGTTAGATGAAGTGAAAGCTCGCAAAGTAGAGAAATTGGGTAACCAAGCACTTTACAGTGTGGAAGTGGATGACAGCGAGCTGTCGGCACTGCGTGAGAATAGCCAGGTTGAATATGTTGAGGTCGACCCTCCACGTTACCTATTGAGTGAAACTACGCCTTGGGGCTTTAGCGCCGTTAACGCTCAATTGTTAAGTGACTCCAATGCGGGCAACCGTACTGTGTGTATTATTGATTCAGGTTACGACATCAGTCATAACGACCTGAGCGGCAACCGTGTCCAAGGTACTAACGACAGTGGCACAGGCTCATGGAGCTCTCCGGGTAATAATAATGCTCACGGTACTCACGTTGCGGGTACTATCGCAGCGATTGCTAACAACGAAGGCGTTAAAGGCGTGATGCCAAACCAGAACGTCAATCTGCATATCGTGAAGGTGTTTAATGAAGCGGGCTGGGGCTACTCTTCAAGCTTAGTGAAGGCGATCCAGACCTGTGCGGATAACGGCGCAGACGTGGTCAACATGAGCCTCGGTGGTAGCCAATCGAGCCGAACAGAACGCAACGCACTTCAGTCGATATACGATGATGGCGTTCTGCTGATTGCTGCGGCAGGTAACTTAGGTAACACAGCGCACAGCTACCCAGCCTCTTATGATTCTGTGATGTCAGTGGCGGCAGTGGACAACAAAAACCAGCATGCGGCCTTCTCTCAAGCAACCGATCAGGTAGAGATTGCAGCGCCAGGTGTGGCGGTACTGTCAACCGTAACTGTCGGTGAAGGTGTGCTTTCAGATATTACGATTAACGGAGTGAGCAACTTCGACCGTGGCGTCGTTCCACATAACCGTAAGATCCTAAAAGTCCCAGCTGACTTTGATAACCCATACAAGTCAGCTCCAATTGCAGGCACTTTTACCGCGCCTCTTGCGGCTTGTGATATCTCGTCAGGCAGCTACAACTGTGGCGACATGTCAGACAAGATCTGTCTGACTGAGCGTATTGATAATCAGGCGACGGGCGTTCGTCCAGAAATCAATCCGGTGAAGGCATGTTACAACGCAGGTGCTAAAGCTGCGATCGTATACAGTAACCAAGAATTGTCAGGTTTACAGAACCCATTCGTACTGGATGACAACGACGACTATCGTGTGGTTTCTGTCACAGTTGACCGCGAATTCGGTCTAGAGCTGGCGAATCAGCTTGGTCAAACGGTCACAGTTAAAACCACTATGGGCGAAGACTACGAGTACTACAATGGTACATCTATGGCGACGCCACACGTAACAGGTGTTGCTGGTTTAGTCTGGAGCTACCACCCAACGTGTACGGCACAACAAGTACGTAAAGCGCTGACAGCATCGGCAACAGATATCGATTCTGAAGGCCGTGACAACCGTACAGGTTATGGTTTGGTGAATGCGGATGCGGCGAAGACTTACTTGGACTCTGGCTGTAATGGCCCAGTCGATCTAAGTAAAGTACTTGAAAATGGTGTAGCGAAAACTTCACTATCTGCAGGAAGCAAATCAAGCACAATTTACACCTTCGACGTTCCTTCTGATGCAACTCAAGCGACCTTTAACCTAAGTGGTGGTACAGGTGATGCGGATATGTACGTGCGTTTTAATGGTACGCCTAGCACCAGTACCTATGACTGCCGTTCATGGGAACAAGGTAACGGTGAAAGCTGTTCACTGAACGTAAGTTCTGCGGGCACTTATGAAGTATTGGTGTACGGCTACTCGGCGTACAGCGGTGCCTCTCTGGTTGCAACGCATAACGGTGCAGATTCTGGGAACCAAACGCCATCAAGCTTTACTAACTCAGATACCATTGCGATTCCAGATAACAACAGCGCAGGTGCGACTAGTTCATTAGACGTATCACGCTCTGGCGACGCGGGTTCGGTATCCGTTGAACTGGACATCAGTCACACATACATCGGTGATTTACGTGTTACGTTAACGTCGCCGACGGGGCATCAGGTGACACTGCATGACAACACTGGCAGTTCGGCGAACAACATCAAGGAAACTTACCAAGCTGACTTTAGTGGCTTTGAATCTAAAGGAACTTGGAAGTTGAACGCAGTAGACAGCGCTAACCAAGACACGGGCAGCATCAATAGCTGGACACTGTCATTTCAATAAGGAGTGAGTATGAAGAAGCAGATATTAACGTCATTGCCATGTGTTGGCGCTCTCAGCCTACTGGCCGCGACTTTCTCCGCCAGTGCAATGGCAGGAAATCCGGCGTTTCCCCCAGTGGATAAGAGACCTGCGCAGGCAGCGGCAGAGCAACCGCGGTTCTTTGTGAAGTATCATGAAGGCAAAGAGCAGCAAGCTAGAGAGCTTCTTCATTCTAATGGCATTGAAGTCGTCGACGCACTGGATAATCAGCATGTGCTGGTGGTGTCGGCCACTCAGGATCAAATCGATAAGCTGAGCAATGATGAGCTGATTGATTATGTTGAGCCTGAGCCTATTCGACGTCTTTACTCACAATAACTAGCGCGCCCCAAATGGGGCGCTTTTTTATGCGCTTTCCAGTAGGGATCTCACATATTGATTTCGATGGTCTGAGATACCTCGGCGGCGACACTCTTGCGCCGCTTTACGGAAGTTGCCCGTGTGAATATGCTGATTAAATTTCACAAATGTATTTTTAAGCTTGGGCATGCCTAAGTTAAAGATCATATCAAACAGCGCCAGCTTGACGTTGTCTGGTAAATGCTCAAAGTTTGCCTTGCCATAAATAGCCCACAGTTCGTTCTCAAAGTTCTCGATGTGCTGCTCCATCATGGTGAGCATGGCTTGGTCACTCAGAATCAAGCCAGTGTGATTTTTGTAAAAACCTGCACCGTACTTTTGCCCATAGGGAAGCTTCTTTATCCGTGTGAACTCTTTAATGATCTCTGATTTTGTGGCTCGTTTCCCCGAAGATAGATGGAGAAACTCCAATTCTGCGGCCTGATGGGTATTGGAAATCAAGTGCCCAATCCCAGTTGTCACGTGTCCTCGGGTATCGAGGTACATGTGAGGCACTTTACCTTCATATTGTTCAAGGTTGTGGCAGAGGGTGTGTTTCAATTGGCAGCTACCAGTCGGACGGGATGCGCCTAATCGTTGTTTTGTTTTTTTTGTCCCGGTAGGCATCCTAGCAGCATGGCTTTGACTTTATCTTTGGCCTGTTGCTTCCAGCGTTTCTTGAGCGATTTGAAATATGATTTTCCCGGTATCAAGGTGATGACTTCTACTAATGAAAATGACTGGCGATTATAAACAGCGATATGAGAGACGACGTCGAGAAAAGTGTTAACGAGTGTGTTGAATATCATGAAGATAACAGATCGTCTAATCGGCATTTATCTCAGTTAGATTACGGGGAATGAATAAATTTTTCTGTCTGTGATTGGTTGCGCATTCCTGATGAGGAGAAGTGATTGTTAATAGACAGTAAACAAGCGTGGCGGCACAGTAGTACTATACCTATCTTCGCCTCTAAAGGCTTCTCAAATTATGAATTCAAATCACCTTCAGTCACGTGTGATCATGGGATTTGCTATTGCTACGGCTGCTATCGTAACCCTGTTCCCTCAGTTTAGTGTGTATAAAATAGCAGAGCTGACTAACCTGGTTATTGCTCAACTTGATGATGAAGTGATCTTACTCTCTACGTTGGCATTTGTTACTTGCGCGATGCTGTGTCTGTCGCCTTTAGGAAAGGTGAAACTGGGAAACCAACAACCAGAATTTAGCTTCATCTCTTGGCTCGTAATGCTCTTTACGACAGGCATGGGTTCAGGGTTGATTTTCTGGGGTGTCGCCGAGCCTATCTTCCACTTTGCCAACATGCCGCCTGTAGAACTAGTCAATGATGCGCAAGATACGGCGCTCGCCCTGACGTATTTTCACTGGGGAGTACACGCTTGGAGCCTCTATGCGTTAGCAGGGTTACTGATGGGGTGGTTAGCTTACGTCAAACAGCGGCCAATGCGTGTGAGTGCCTCGTTTTCTCGTCGCCGCACGGGTTGGTTAGGTATTGTTGATCTGATTGCAGTGCTGGCGATCTTGTTTGGTATCGCCGGAGTGCTGGCCAACACCATGGCGCTGGTCGAACAGGGAGTGAGAAGCCTCACGGGCACGACGGCTGACCTGACCAACCTGCGTATTGGGCTGACCATAATCATTGGCGTGCTGTTTACTTTTTCCAGTGTGCTTGGGCTTGAACGTGGGATTAAGCGGCTGAGTAGCTTCAATATCTGGCTGATGGTCGCGTTGCTAGGTTTCGTACTTGTGAATGTTGATATGGCGGGTGTGATCGGTCGTCTTGCCAGTTCGCTGGAAGCGTACATCGCGATTCTGCCACAGGTTTCGCTGTCAGCCATTGAAGGTGGGGAGAAGTGGAGTCAAGGATGGACGGTGATCTACTTAATTTGGTGGATTGCCTGGGCGCCATTCGTAGGGCCTTTTATTGCGCGTATCAGCCGTGGTAGAACCGTTCGACAGTTTTTGTTTTGTACGGTCATGGTGCCCACTTTGGCGTCGATTGTGTGGTTCTCAAGTTTTGCTGGAGCGGTGTTTGAAAGCAGCTATCTCAATGAGGTGGTTACAGCTGTGCAGCAGGATTATACGAAAGGTCTATTTAGCTTCTTTGAACACTTACCATTAAGTGGTGTTCTTTCTATTACGGCGTTAGTGCTGTTGTTGACGTTTGTTATTTCCAGTTCGGATTCAGCTATTTATGCCGCTGGTATGCTGACGGGAGATGAGCGCACCAGCAGTAAAGTCAGTTGGTCTGTCATTGTTGTTGTGATGGGCCTAGCGCTGGTTACCATTAACGATGTTGACCTGAATAAACAGGTTGCGATTGCTGGAGCGATCCCATTTACCTTAGTCATGGTGTGTCAGGCCATTGCTGTGTTGATTGAAAAGTGGTTACCGGACAAGTTTGCTACACGAAGTGATTCAGGCTCCCAGCCACAAATATGATTCAATTGCCGTAAAGTGAAATGGAGCAATCCCTATGGGCTTAGCTATTGCTCCATTTCAATCTTTTTAAGTGAGCGCTTCTGATTCGGAGCGGCCTTGTTCTGCTGTGTTTGCTGCCATATGCAGGTAGGTTGTGTGGGCTGGCAGAGCAAACTCAGCTTGATTAGCTTTGACTATTTGTTCGATACGCATCAGCAAATCTTGCTGCAACTGCAAGAACTCATTTCTGTCTTTGGTATCAATATGAGCCAGCACATCAATGTTTAGGCTGTATTCACCAAAGGATGAAAAGTGGACGCGTAACGGGGATTCGAGAACGTCGGGGTGAGCGAGAAGCGCTGTTTTTATCTCATACGCAATTTGTTCAACCTGCGGCATAGTCGTCTCGTAGCGCAGACCGATCTGAGTAGTAAACGGGTAGCGATCACGACGTGTGAAGTTGATGATTTCCATCTTGACCAAATCGCCATTGGCAATGGTGATTTGGGTGCGATCTTTGGCCCGAATTCGTGTCGAACGAACGCCGATACGCTCAACAACACCAGAGACTTGGCCAATTTGGCAGTAATCGCCAACGGACAATGATTTGTCCATAAACAGGATTACGCCACCAATCAGATTTTCCATCGTCGGGCGAATTGCCAGAGCGATGGCCATACCACCAAGGCTCAATCCGGTGACGATGCCGTAGACCGGCACACCAATGCGGCTTAAGCCATATCCAAAGATGGACACTGCCAGCGCGGATCCGATTAACGTGCCGACAATTTGTGTTACGCTTTGGCGCAGGTTAGAGGCCTGCTCACCTCGACTAGGCAAAACCGTGCAGGCCTTATAGCCAATCAGGTAAGCGGACTGAGTCACTAACAGCCATATCAACAGCTCACCAGAGACGTTCAACGTCGACATCAGCTTGCCCGTCATATTGATTTCATGACTGATCAGATACAGAAAGCCACCAATCCCCAAAGCCATAAAAATCGGCGTCATTATGGTGTTGCCAATATAGCGATAAACCGCATAACCATAAGCAAACAACGCGATGCTTACCACTGCTAGTGCGAGCCATTGCCAAATTGCTTGATCGGAAAATTCTTCCATAAACACATCGGGGAGGGCTTCAATATAACCAAACCAAGTGGGAGGAATTAGCTTCCCGGCACTCAGTGAGTAATACTGGTAAAAATCTTCCACGGTGCCGTTACGGTTAGGTAGATGCTTGACGAGCTGATAGCTAGAGTAGAGTTTATCGACGGTTTTAGCGGAAAACAGGTATTTGCCATCGGTTTGTTTTTCAATGACCAACTGAGTATGGGGCAATCGCCAGTAGCTCAGCTTGCTTTGATCCGGAATCGATGCAGCTTCAAATTCAGGTAGACGGTCGAGGATTTCTTTCATCAACATGACGGACTCGAGTGCGACTCGTTGCTGGCTCGACTTGGGTACTTCAGACAAGTCAAAGCATTGCATTGCTTTGTTGAACAGGGCGTACACCGATTGTCTGGCCGCCTCTTTCTCTGTTGCTGGTAAAGAGGGGAGTTCAAGCAGCGTTTGATTCGCCTGCTCGACTAAATGTGTGAAGCTGAGATAGGTTGCTTGTGGGCTACTGGTGTCAGGTGGCGCCAATGGAAATCGCTCTGCAGCAAATGTATAAAAAGAGGAAAAACATAGGCTAAAAACACATAAAACTCTGAATACAAAAGTCATCACTGAGGCGCACCTTAGTTATTGGTCTATTGGTTCTCATTAATCTATTTAATGTGTGGTTTATTGCATAGCTAAACCAATGTTCTCACTCCACTTTCATGAAAAAGTGCGTTCTAAGTCTTTGAGAGCGACAGATATTGCTACCCCTTTAGAGGTGTGTGCATAATTTGAACCAGCAACCATACTTAAAGCAATTCATTGAGCATGAAGAGTGTGTAAGTTATGTGGCCATTTGACAAAAATAATGAAGAATCTGAACAAAAGCTTAGCCTTCAGCATCACAATCATCTGATTGTTGCCTCTATGAGCAAGTCGTTAGTGACCATTGAGTTCGATACTGAGGGGCACATCCAAAATGCCAGTCCACTGTTTTTACAGGCAATGGGTTACCAACCTGAAGAGCTAATGGGTAAGCATCATCGAATATTCTGCGATAAGAGTTATACCCAGAGCGCTGATTACACTCAGTTCTGGCAATCTTTGGCGAGAGGTGAAGTGAAATCAGGTACTTTTGAACGCTACAGTAAAACGGGGGATTTGGTCATTATTGAAGCGACTTACTTTCCCATTTTTGATGACACTGGTAGTGTGAAAAGTGTGATGAAAATTGCCAGTGACGTCACTGAGAAAGTTAAGAAAGCTCAGGCGGATAAAGATCTTATTACGGCGCTTCATCAAAACTTTGCCGTGATTGAGTTTCAGCCCGACGGTACCATTCTTGACGCGAATAAGAACTTCCTCTCTGGTTTGGGTTACGCAATTGAGCAGGTTCAGGGGCAGCATCACCGCATGTTTTGCTTTGATGATTTTTATCAGGAAAACCCAAACTTCTGGCGCGAACTGGCTTAAGGTCGTGCTTTCTCGGGCCGATTCTTACGTAAGACCAGCTACGGGGAGGAGTTATGGATTCAGGCATCTTACAGCCCAGTGCGCAACGAGAAAGGAGAAGTGTATAAAGTGGTGAAATTTGCTTCAGACATCACCGATGATGTGAATCGCGAAATGGCGATCTCGGAAGCGGCAAACATCGCTTATTCAACCGCACTACAAACTTCGCAAGTGGCTCAGGAAGGCAATCAGGTCTTGCAAGATACGGTGGGAATTTCGCAAAGAATGATGGATAACCTTACGGTATCGATCAGTCAGGTTGAGGAGCTAGCATCGCTTTCGGATGATGTCTCTGAAATTGTAAAAACCATAGGCAGCATTGCAGAGCAAACCAACTTGTTAGCACTGAATGCTGCTATCGAGGCGGCACGCGCTGGTGACCAAGGCCGAGGGTTTGCTGTGGTGGCCGACGAAGTGCGTAAGTTGGCTTCAAGGACATCAGAGTCTACGGAAGAAATCACGCAGGTGGTCAACAAAAATATGTCACTGACCAAAGAAGTCACGCAGGCGATGAATGATGTCAATTATGTCGCTCAGGAAGCCAGCGGTAAAGTTCAAACTGTGTCCGAGACGATGGACGAGATATATACAGGTGCCGAAAGTGTCGCCTCTGCGGTGAACAGTTTTAAAGGCAACGAAAGTTAATGAAATCCAAATCGCAAAAACTCAGTAGGAAGTGGTTGGCTTTCTATTGAGTTTTTCTATCCGTTTTTCAACTAATTCCCAGCGTTACTTTCATTCCTAAACGCGAACTTGAAAGCTTGTCGGAGTCAGAATCACAATTTGACGTAAATTCAGTGCTTTAAATATCTCGCCTAATCAGTCAATTCGCTAGAATAAGTCCACCTTCAGGGAATACGTTGAGATAAGTGAAATGAAAAAACATTGGCTGGGCTTGCTCGCTGTCTTATTGAGTTCGACGGGGTACACTAAAGTCGCACCTGTTTCGGATTGGCAATGTGGCATGATGAAGAAACAGGGAGTATTGAGTGAAGGTGCTCCGGTGGGCTGTGATCGGCTGTCCAAAGTGGATTTCGACTTCGTCACTTTTGATGGTCAAACTAAGCAAGGCAGCATGATCGTGTTCGATGTTGTGGCGCCTTCCGTTGAGCAGATTTTTACAGAACTGCATAAACGTCAGTTTCCTCTTCATTCCGCTCGTTTGATGCGTGAATTCAAAGGTGATGATAATGCTTCGATGGCCGCGAACAATAGCAGCGCTTTCAATGCGCGCCCCATCACTGGAGGGTCTAGTTGGTCGAAACATGCTTACGGCGTCGCCATTGATATCAACCCGGTACAAAACCCATTTCTAGAGTTTGGGCCAGATGGAAAAATTACCGTCAAACCGATTCAATCAGTAGATAACTACATCAACCGAACTCGTTTTCGAGCTCGAAATGAGATCGAACGTCAGGGCATGGCCGAAGAGGTCACGGAGCTTTTCGCACATCATGGGTTTCTTATCTGGGGCGGTGATTGGAATACGCCGATAGACACCCAGCATTTTGAAATCGGATCGCGTCAATTTATTGAGACGTTATTAAATCAACCTAAACCCGCTGCAATGGAAGCATTCAACCAATACATTGCGTCATATCGCCATTGTTTCGAGCAAAATAAAACTGAGGGAAGTGAGAAAGCGCGAGCAATGTGTGCGTATAAAACAGTACGAGCGTTTTAATCTCGCTGATGCGCTGAATACAAAAAGGCCCAACTCGTAAGAGTTGGGCCTTTCCAAACGTTTGGTGGGCTGGCGTCATCTGAATTTGAGTTTTAAATTGTATTTATTTGATTTGATTTTTTATCTTAGTACTTATCTTGGTACTAAAATGGCTGGTTAGTAGTATTTTCTAAAGTTTTGATTATGAGAACTAACGCAACTTTGCCTAAGCGCATGTTGTTTGAAAGTTCGAGGGGGTACGGCATACTAAATTGATTGCACTTGAATTATAAGAGTATGTTATGGCTGATATTAGAACGCAAAAATTACTGTATCACATTACAAGTTTCGATAACGTAGCTTCTATTCTCGAGAATGGTCTGCTTCCTCGGGCTGACATTGATGGGTTTGATGATGTTGCCGACCATGAGATTTTAGAAGGGCGCCAAGCATTTAATTTAGAGCAATATGTGCCTTTTCACTTTTTCGCTCGAAACCCGTTTGATGGTGGTGTCCAACGAGATAATCCACATACAGACTTCGTATTATTTACTGTTAGAAGAGCCGTAGCGCAGGCTAGGAATTGGAAAATTATTCCTCGGCACCCTTTAGCAACGCAAGGTGTTGAAGTTCTTGATTATGAAGGGGGCTTTGATCGAATTGACTGGGAGGCAATGAACCGCCGAGATTATCATGATGAGGAATCTAAAAGTGTATGTATGGCGGAATGTATCTCGCCTACAGCGGTCGCCGTTGATGATTTCTTCATGATTTTTGTACCTAATAATCAGGTAAAGGATAATGTCGATATGCTACTCAGAGATCTAGGTATCACACTTGATGTTAAGGTTAATGAGGGGATGTTCTTGTCGTAGATTACTCTCGTAAAAAGGCTTCTTAATCGAAGCCTTTTTAATTGAGTCTTTTTACTGATTACGATGGAGCTACTCTATCGACCCAACTCTGTTCTTGTAATCGCTCTAGTGCTGCTTTTATATGAGCTGGTTTCATTTGTGCCTTACGTTCACTCCACGAATGTACCTTCTTAATCACTTCCTCCAAAGTAATATTCTCTGGTTGGCATTCTCTCGTTACTACCCAGTGAACGGTTGAGAGAAGCTCCATGCCGTAAGGTGATTCGAACCCGTCAACAAGCTTAGTGACTTCATCAAAGTTACGCTTTGTATCTGGGTGAGAAGCGAGGAATGATTGCGCGTCTTTATCTGCACCATCTTTGAGTATGATCGGTGTATCAGGTTTGTTTATCCCATCCGCATACCCAGAAATAAAGTGCCCTTCCATTTTATCTAGTACGTGCCGCAGTACATCAGCATATGGGCCGTAATGATGTTTCTGAAAATGCACTTTGTTTAATTTTTCCCCAGTAGCTGTAAGGAAGTAAACAAGCTTTTGTACTTCAAGCAGAGAGAGTTTGTAGTGTAAGCCTGTAGTTAAATACTCGTTGATTAAACCTATTACAGCAGCTCTACCAATCGTCATTCTGGGCTTCGTTGTACGATTGAGCATTTTCTCCGCTTGTGGTGCATTTTGAGGTGGATAAATGCGCCATTCCACTTCTGGCATATCAGAGAGTGATTCTTGAATTTCTCGCTCGACGTCTGTCCAAGGTAAGCCGCCTAGACCACTGCCAAGAGCTGGTATAGCGACTGAGGTTAACTCTAACCTTTTTACTTCTTTTTTTAGATCAGCTAAGCCATCTTTGATGTATTCAATCTTAGACTTTCCTTTCCAGTGTGCTTTTGTTGGAAAGTTGATGATGTAGAAAGGTGCACTAATTGATTGAGTTGAAACAGACAACATTTTACCTGTTGTAAGCTCTTTGTTATCACAAGCCGACTTATAGATTTTAAAATTGTCTGGAAAAGCTTTTTTAAATTGCAAAGCTAAACCTTTACCCATAACCCCGACGGTATTTACGGTGTTAATAATGGCATCTGCTTGGTCGTGTAAGATGTTTCCTTTAACGTATGAAATCATTGTGATGTACTCAGCTAGTAATACCATTCTGGCTTAACCAGAACGTCAGGTTGGTGCTGTGAATTTGCGATAATCTGCTCTACTTTATCTGCTAATTCTGGCGTTTTTACTCCGATCTGTCGAATGCAATTCCAAGATACCGTTTCGTGAGCTAGGAACTCAGCTTGTTTTTCTTCTTTAAACTGTTGCCAGTACTTGGCATGAATCTTTTTAAAGTCGAGTTCATTTAATCGCGAAAAGTCGTCGATTTGTTCAGCAAAGGCTAAATCTGCATGTATGTCAGTAAAGAAGCAGTTGGAGTTACTAGTGATGACCGTTTGTGTGTCACTGATAAGGTGTACGATTTCGTTTTGCCCACCATTAAAGTCATCGTGACCTTGATGAATCACGTAGAGCATCACAGAACGGGGGCAAAAGTTAAATGGAACATACTCACCAATCGTACCTCCTGCAGCAACATTAACTTTATGCTGCAACCGACGCTCTTTTATGTGACTGTAACCTATATTTTTACTGTCTAAACCTAGCTCAATACGCTTCGCGTCAGACCATAAACAACCTTCGAGAAGTATCCCTTTGAGGTTATTGATGTGGGTGATATGAGAGACCTTTACAGTCATCGATAACATCCTTGGTACAGTGATGAATAGATTGGATAAGAGAATTTAATCAGTATGTTACGGGTTAATATTATCTTCTTGATAGTGAAAATACTACTTTCCTTGCTTTATGCACTCACTATTTGCGGTCTCTGATTGCCCCACCAGCCGCTTCCCCGTAAAATTATCGCCAATATCTGTTCGTATCAATACGACAACGTACATCTTAGTACGAGATTGCCCCATACTTTTAGGTAACCTTAATGACCAATAAACTCACCCTCCAGCAGCTCGAATCTTTCCTTTGGGAAACCGCTGATATCCTTCGTGGCAACATGGATGCCTCTGAATTTAAAGACTATATCTTTGGCATGATGTTCTTAAAGCGCATGTCGGATGCGTTTGAAGAAGAGCAAGAGAAAGTCATTCAGTACTACCTAGACAAAGGCAAAACGCAAGCTCAAGCAGAAGAGCTTGCAGATGACGAAGATGAGTACGATAGTACCTTCTACATCCCTGAAAATGCGCGTTGGTCTGCACTAAAAGACTTAAAGCACAACATCGGTGAAAGCCTCAACAAAGCGACGGAAGCGATTGAAGAACATAACTCATCTCTAGAAGGTGTGTTGGTGACCATCGACTTCAATATTAAAAACAAGCTGACTGATGTTAAGTTGCGTGATTTGCTCTCTCACTTTAGCCAACATCGCCTGCGTAATGAAGACTTTGAGCGCCCTGACATGTTGGGTACGGCTTACGAATACCTAATCAAAATGTTTGCGGACAGTGCAGGCAAAAAAGCGGAGAGTTCTATACCCCAAGCGAAGTAGTACAACTGCTGGTGGCATTGTTGAAACCTCATGCTGGTATGCGTATTTACGATCCAACAACGGGCTCTGGCGGTATGTTGGTTCAGACTCGTAACTACCTAAAAGAGCACGGTGAAAACCCTGCAAACCTGTCGCTGTTCGGGCAAGAGATGAACCTGAATACGTGGGCAATCTGTAAGATGAATATGTTCTTACATGGTGTGCACAGTGCCGATATCCGCAAGGGCGACACTTTGCGCGAGCCTAAGCATACTGAAGGTGGTGAGCTTCTTAGCTTTGACCGTGTTATTGCCAACCCGCCTTTCTCACTAAAGAAGTGGGGCAAAGACGAGTGCGATAGCGATGGTTTTGGACGCTTTCCTTATGGTACGCCGCCAAAAGACGCGGGTGATTTAGCCTTTGTTCAGCACATGATTGCTAGTACCAATAATGAAGGTATGGTCGGTGTGGTCATGCCTCACGGCGTGCTATTCCGAGGGTCAAGTGAGAAGGCAATTCGCCAAGGCATTTTGGAAGACGATTTGCTAGAAGCGGTTATCGGTCTGCCATCTGGCTTGTTCTATGGTACGGGTATTCCTGCTTGTCTTCTTATCATCAACAAGAACAAAACTGCAGAACGTAGAGGCAAAGTCCTGTTTATCAATTCTGAACTTGAGTTCGAAGAGGGCAAAAACCAGAACAAGCTACGCCCACAAGACATTACTAAGATAGTTGAAACCTTCGATAACTACGCTGATGTTAAGCGCTACGCGAAAGTGGTGAACTTCTCAGAAATTGCTGAGAACGACTTTAACCTTAACATCCGCCGCTATGCTGATACTTCGCCACCAGCAGAAATCTTTGATGTACGTGCAATTCTTCATGGTGGAGTACCTGTCCGTGAAGTACATAACGAATACATTGAAGAGGAAATCCTTGAAGGGTTTGATATCTATTTGGTATTCGATAAAACCAACGATGATTACTATGCCTTTAAACCAAGTATCGAACGTAAAGAGCAGATCCGAGAAGTTGCAGGTGATGTAGAAGCCAAGGTTATCACCCAGCTTGAGCGCTGGTGGGATAAATACCAAGTGTCGCTGCATGAGCTAGACCAACAAGCAACGGAAGCCGAGAAAGTAATGCAAGGGTACTTGAAGGAGCTGGGGTATGAGTGAGTTAGTTCCTGAAGGTTGGCATTGGTCTACTTTTGGTGATGTTGTCAGTACTATAAAGAGTGGGCTATCTCGTCGAATTGTCGCGCAAGATATTGGAGTACCAGTCTTGATATCAGGGAATATCCAAGATAATCGTTTGGATACATCAGAACTAAAATATTGGTACTTGGATGATCCGCAAGGGGCTGACACTAAACGCTACTTTTTGAAAGATGGAGACCTGTTACTTTGCTTCATTAACAGTCTTAGTCAGATTGGTAAGGTATGTGTTTATAAAGATATCGGTCGCCCAGCTATTTATACAACCAACTTATTTAGAGTTGTGATTAATGATGAACATGAACCTAGGTTTATGTTCAATCTGATGACCAATAAGGCTTTTCAAGATGAAATAAAGCTTATAACAAAGCCTGCGGTTAATCAGGCTTCATTTACAAAATCTGAATTGGAGCAAATAAGAGTTTTGCTCCCTCCACTCCCAGAACAAAAGAAAATCGCCGCTATCCTTACTTCTGTCGATGATGTGATTGAAAAAACACAGGCTCAAATCAACAAGCTCAAAGACCTGAAAGCAGGCATGATGCAAGAGCTGCTAACTCGTGGTGTCAGTGTGGATGGTAAGCCGCATACGGACTTTAAGGACTCGCCTGTGGGTCGAATTCCGAAGGGGTGGGAGGTTCTACCGTTAGAAGAGCTTGTTAAATCCGACAAAAAAATAACCTATGGGATTGTTCAAGCAGGTCCACACTGCGAGGATGGAGTTCCTTATATTAGAGTATCGGACATGAGTTTAAGGTACTTATCTAGGCAAGGTATGTTGCTAACATCTCCGGAAATAGCTAGGAAGTTTGAACGCTCATCGGTTAGTAAAGGGGATATTGTTTATGCCCTTAGAGGTATGATTGGACACGTGCATATTGTGCCAGCCGAATTAGAAGGTGCTAACTTAACTCAAGGAACTGCGCGAATTTCTCCTTGTGAAAACGTTGATACCAACTACTTGTGGTGGGCAATGCGATCTCCATACGTAGCATTGCAAAACGATTTAGAAGCCAAAGGTTCAACATTTAAAGAGGTGACGTTAGCTAGTTTGCGCAAGATACTGATTGCTATACCATCAATCGAAGAGCAACGATACATAAGCTCTGCACTTTCAAGTATAGAGTCAAAGTCTTACGTGGTTGAAGATAAACTTACACAGCTAAAATCACTTAAAAAAGCTCTAATGCAAGATCTCCTTACAGGCAAGGTTCGCGTTAAGGTAGACAGCTAATGCTAAAAGCAATTCTTCACGGCAAAGCTGGGCGTATCGAACATGACGGGCAAACCTCGGTTCGTTGGGCTAGCTTGTTCAAAGCTCGTGAAGATTTGCTTACCTCAACAGTGTTTGAGCGTTTCGTTTATTTGTCTGACTCTCTTCAGTTCCAACTACTTGAGTTCTGCTTTAAGGGTAAAGTTACGGCTTTAGCTGAGCTCTTTGGGACATTCATTACCATTGATTACTGGCCTAGGTACACCTTTGAAGAAAAAGGGCATACCAGGCAAGTTGAACCCGACTTAATCATCCGTTTTGAAAAAGCCAATCTAATCGTGGAAGTAAAACCTCCTGCTGGTGGTGAACAGTATTTTACTCAATGGCGGCGAGAAGTCGATTCTTTCCTTCAGTCAGAAGAGGGCGAAAGTCTCCCGCTTTATTTTCTTGCCATTGGTCGCGTTGATGATACTTCCGTACTTAACTGGGAAAGTGAGTTACTCAATGAATTTGATAACTTGATTTGTGTCGGTGCTATTAAATGGCAGCCTATAGCGGATTGCTTAGTTGAAAAGTTGTCGGATAGCCGTTTATCCAAAACAGATAAACGGGTTTTAAATGACATGCTCAAAGCTCTCGCTCTGTATGGCTTGAATGTCAGTAACTTCAAATGGGACAAGCTACGTAAGCACTCCTTCCCTGTTCTGTCCCTTAGTCACCCATTGCTTAGTGCTGTTGATATTAATCAAGGTGCTATTTTGGATGTTTCGCATCAATCAGTTCAAAGTCTTATTAACCATGACTTCAAACCCGTCACCTTAGACGCTCTGTTGGCTTGGCCTAGGTATAACAATGAATAATGAAAACAAAGACGATCTATTCCTACAAATTCGAACCGCTCACCGCTTATTGGCGGCGTATTATCAACGCCTCCTTCCGACTATAGAGCAGATAAGCAAAGAGTTAGAGCTAGATTTCTATGTGTGGACTCCTAAAGAGTTTGCTCGTCCTTCCAAGTTGACGACCAATCCCTTTGAGAATTGGCAATGGGACATGTTACCTGCACTTTCAACTTACTATGTGTTTAAGAACGTAGAAGATGTTCACAAACTGCGAATAGGTGAGTTCCTAGTGGAGTTTATGGTTGATTCAGATACTGGCGTAGACTCGGATGCTGCAAATGGAGGGCAGCCAGATGGCTTATCACTACCCATCGGTGTAGAAGAGGCGCAGAGCTTGCTAAAAGTCAGTATTTACACTCCATTTAAGAACGAAAATGCAAATTGGTACTACAAAGTTTGGAATTGTTGTCAGCATCCTAAATTTAATGATTCGCCATTACCTCAAATAGACCCTGACCGTTACCCGATTATTAGTTGCGGATTCGAACTACCGATGTCTGATTTACTTGAAGAAGATGCAGTTAGAAAGATCGCAAGTAAAACGAGAGAGTTTATTGATTCGGCTTTAACTGCTGCTTCGGAACAACATAAGAAGGTGGTTGGCGATGGGCAGCAATAATAACGAATTCGATAAAGTAGAAGCGCCTGCAATTGCTCAGTTAGTTAAGCTTGGCTGGACCTACGTACAAGGCAAATCCCTTTCCCCTGAACACGTAAATCAAGAACGTACTTATCTACGTGATGTCATACTGGTGAAGCGCTTAGAGGCAGCTATCAAACGCATTAATCCTTGGATAAGTGAAGAGAACCTGCGAAAGGTATCTAGGGAAGTTACGCACCCCAATTTTGCTGCTTTGATGGAGTACAACCATGCTTTCTACCAAACCATGGTTAACTACCTATCGGTAGAGCAAGACCTCGGTAAAGGGCGCAAAGGGCAAACCGTCAAACTTATTGACTTCGATACGCCGTCCAACAACGAGTTCTTAGTGACGAACCAATTTAAAGTTGAAGGGGCGCAAAACATTATCCCTGACATAATCTGTTTTGTTAACGGTATTCCTCTTGCTGTCATTGAATGCAAATCGCCGTACATTTCTGATCCTATGAGCCACGGGATAGACCAGCTTCGTCGTTACGCCAACCTACGTGAACAAGAAAATGAAGAAGGTGCGGCAAAGCTATTTTGGTATAACCAATTGATGGTTTCTACCTGTCGTGACCAAGCGAAAGTCGGCACCATTAGCTCTAGCAGTCAGCACTATGGGGATTGGAAAGATGCCTACCCATACAGTGATGATGGGCTAGCGCAGCAATCACTACACGATAATGTAGTGACGTTTCGTTCTGCCGTGGACGTTCAGCTTCCTGATGATGTATTGGACGATAACTCCGAGGCTGAAAGCCAAGTTGAGTTCTTACAAGCTGCTGAAGAAAAAGCTACTTACGAAGTCCTGACTCGTGTAACAGCGCAGCAGCGATTACTTGCAGGCATGTTTAGCTTGGATAATTTCCTAGATATTCTGCAAAACTTCATCATTTATGAAACTGACGATGGCAAGATAATTAAGAAGGTTGCACGTTATCAGCAGTATCGTGCCGTTAATAAGGTCATTCAGCGCTTAAAAACAGGTAAAGACCGCAGAGAAAAACCTGGCGTGGTGTGGCATACGCAGGGCAGTGGTAAATCACTGACTATGGTTATGCTAGCGGTGAAGATGCGCCGTGATCCTGAACTACAGCAATACAAGTTGGTATTCATCACTGATAGAACTCAGCTTGATGAGCAGTTATCCAATACTTTCCGTGATGCGCAAGGTGAGACTCTTTATAACGCTGGCTCAGTGAATGAGCTTAAAGAGCTACTTAAAAAAGACAGCTCGGATCTGGTTACTGCAATGGTTCAGAAGTTCTCTGATCTAGAGAAAGAACAAGAGAAACAATCGAAAGCTGCAGAAGGGTTTAAAGATCTAAACCCTAGCGAAAAAATCATCGTACTGGCTGATGAGGCACACCGTACTCAGTTTGGTGGTCTTGCGATGACTATCAATGCAGCATTACCGAATGCGCCTAAAGTAGGCTTTACGGGGACACCCCTGCTTAAAACCCAGAAGATGGGACAAGCATTTGGTGGCTATATTGACGAGTACAAAATCAACCAAGCAGTAGAAGACGGGGCGACAGTACGCCTGCTGTATGAAGGTCGAGAGGTTAAGTCTGAAGTTTCTGGAGAATCTCTTGATAAGTTGTTTGAAGAATACTTTGGTGAATACACAGAAGAAGAACAGCGCGAAATTAAGAAAAAGTACGGTGTAGAACGCGCCGTGCGTGAAGCGCCTGCACGCATCCGTTGGGTCTGCCTTGATTTGCTCAAGCACTATAAAGAGCACATTCGTCCTGATGGCTTTAAAGCAATGATTGTTGTTGGTAGCCGCCATGCCGCTGCCGTTTTCAAAAAGACACTTGATGAGCTTGGTGCTCCGCCTTCTGAGGTGATCATTTCTGGTGACCACAACGATAAGCAATATATCGCTAAGTACACCGACAAAGCACATCAAAAAAAGGTGATTAGTAACTTCAAAAAGCCTTTTGGTATGGATAAGGCTGGCACTGAAGAAAAGGACAAGAAGTTTGATAACACGGCGTTTCTCATCGTCAAGGATATGCTGTTAACTGGCTTTGATGCACCGATTGCACAGGTCATGTATATCGACAGAAAACTGCAAGATCACACATTGATGCAAGCCATCGCTCGTGTGAATCGTACATACAAAGGTAAAACTTGCGGTTACATCGTTGACTACTATGGTCTCGCAACGCACTTAACTGAAGCGCTTGATTTGTTTAGCAGTGAAGATGTTGAGGGGACGTATCAAAGCCTCAAAGACGAGATTCCGAAGCTTAAAGCGAAACATACCCGTGCAATGTCGTTCTTTAAGCATATTGATAGTGATGATGTCGACGATTACGTTCTCGCACTAAAAGATGAAACTACTCGAGCTCAATTTGATGTAGCGTTTAAGCTCTTTGCCAAACAGCTCAATGTGATATTACCAGATGCGAGTGCTGCTCCTTTTATCCCAGATATGAAGTTGCTAGGAAAAGTATACAATGCATCGCGAACCATGTATCGAGATGCTGGTTTAGATATGCGTGAGATTGGTGAAAAAGTAAGACAGTTGGTCGATGAGCATATTTTGAGTACAGGGGTAGATCCTAAAATTCCTCCAGTGGACTTATTGGCAGCCAACTTCAAAGATACGATTAAGCCAAATAAATCAGATGAATCTAAAGCCTCTGAGATAGAGAGCGCTATCAAGCATCATATAACCATTAATCTTGATGATGACCCTGAGTACTACCGTTCTTTGAGCCTGAGACTGAGGGATATTATCGAGAAGACGTCTGGTCAATGGGCTCAGCAGCTTGAGTTACTACTTGCAATGACAGATGACATTGGCTCAGCCCACCAGCAAGCAGCTCAAGATGTTGGGTTAAACGAAACAGAGTTCGCTTTTTACAATATCTTAATTGCCGAGGTGACTAACGCTAATGATGGCGATGTGATTGATGAAAGCGTCCATGAAGCTATTAAAGATACAACGCAAACTTTGGTCGCCATGTTAAATGAAGCAACGGAAATAATTGATTTCTTCGCTAAGCAAGATGAAGTTAAGCGGATGAAGAAAGAGATAAAACGCGCTGTGCTTGATCAGCCGTTTGGTGACAAAGCATTGGTTAGTGCTCTTCAAGAGCGTTTTATGGATCTCGCTAAGCACAAGTTCGGCAATAAATGATTGAGCAAAACATGACGAAAAAGCACCAGCCAGAGCTTATTCATACTGCCAGTTACAGTGTGCTGGTGGAGCGTACCTCAAGAAAGAAAACTGCATCACTTAAAGTTGATGAAGGGGAGGTGACTATCATCGTTCCCAAGTTATTAGAGCAAGACACCGTAACCGTGCCAGAACCTTCAACTCAAACGCACTATATTCGCCGGGCATTGGTGAATTGGTATAAGCGCCATGCTGATAAGAAGATTCGGGAAAAAGTGAGGCGTTATGAATCGCTGGTGGGTGTTGAGACTGGCGTTGTTCGGACAAAAGAGTTCAAGAGCCGCTGGGGTAGTTGTACCCCTTACGGTGATTTGGAGTTTAACTGGGTGATTGTCATGGCTCCCAACCGTGTAGTTGACTATGTAGTTGTCCACGAGCTTTGTCATTTGCTTCATTATGATCACTCACCTCAGTTCTGGAAAGAAGTGGAGCGAGTCATGCCTGATTACAAAGAGCATAAAGAATGGCTTAGAGAGTTCGGGCATGGGCTGGCAATTTAGGGAATAGATGCAGAAGTGTTCAAAATACAAAAAGGCCCAACTCGCAAGAGTTGGGCCTTTCCAAACGTTTGGTGGGCTGGCGTAAGTTGATCTTGTAGTTTAGTCATTTGATTATTAAGAATAAATTATGGTTTGATTTTTATTTCGGTTCCTACTTTGGTTCCTAAGGAATCTGGTAATAGGAAAAATGATAGGCTTTACTTACAAGCTGAATCAATTAACTTGAATAGCGTTTTCTGAATCTTGACCTTACCCTTAGACCCACCAGCTAGTTTAACTAGTTTATCTAGGCGTTCTTGATCCAGCTCAATCGTACATACAGCTAGAGAATTTTTCTTTCTGGAAAAACTATCTCTAATATATTTGGTTATTTTTTCGAAGTCTTCTTTTTCATTAGTCACATAGAGGATATCAATGATATTTCGAATGCTTGACTTTTTCTTCTCTAGATCTTCAGTTGGGCTAAGAGGTATGTATTCATATTTTTTGGTCAATATCGCATATAACCAATCAACCATCCTTTCATCTTTCTCTTTCAGTATATCCCAGTTTATTGTAGATAGTTCTCTAACCATTCTGTCATAAACTGTTTCAATAGAATCAACTATCTCAGTAAAACCTCGTTCCCCGATAAAATCACGATGAGTACTATAATTCTCGAGGCACTCCATTAACTCCCCCCTAAAACTGTCACTTTTGTTAGGACAAATTTTGAGTATGCTATTTATGGCTTCAAAGTCCGTATCTATGTTTCTGGTGAGCTGAAAATACTTACTTTTACGAATGTTCCTAATACGGTTTAGAGAATCTGAAGAGCTATCTCTAGAGCCTTCTTTATGCGGCCCATCTTCATCAGTATCTCCTTTGGTATTCTCACAAGTAGATAGGTAGGTAGCAGGATAAGAAAAATAGCGTTCGTTATTCTTAACCATCATCTTAAACACAGACAAGAAAAAATAAGCGGCCCTAGTATTTTCGCTTTCTGTAACCCAAGTCAGCTTGCTTTCGACATAAGATGTCTCGGTCTTTAAATCATATAAATCTATTAATATTTGCCCAAGTTCAGCCTCAACGTCATAGTCGAGTCTTCCTTCCTTCAAGTCATCACTCGTGATGTCTAGCCTTTTAGAAACTTCTTCTGTGAAAATATTCTTGAGTTTTTTCTTATCCAGATTATGTAAATTTTCGACTGCCGTAACATTACCTTTATTTGAATTTTTATTCAAATACCTTATGTATGTCCTAAGGTTTCTCTCGGTGTCGTTAGAGTATGTTTTGAAGCTAGAGTAACTCATTTCTATCTAAATACCATTATTAAAATAGTGAAGTTAAGTTATCAAGAAACTATCGGTTTTACGACGGAAATTAGTATGTTTTGTGACTGAAATAAGTAGGGGTAGTGTCGGAATTGTGTCGGTGATGTGGCGGCTATCTTTTGTTTCATAGCGATCCCTCTCAAAAATTTACTTCGGAAACTTACGTTCGTGGTGAAGGAGCTAATGGAAGAATCTATCTTTGTTCGAACTTCAACCGTATAGAAAGAATCAGTACTCTTAGTAATGCTCTATGTATCATCCTGTAAAAAATAACGGTAGCCGTTATTTCATACGAGTAGTTATATCAGAAATGAAAAGTTATGCAAAATTCATTTTATGTCAGAGTTGAATGTTTTGCCATTATCATCAGTTTTTGTGCTTTGTAAGGTACTTTTATGCTTGGTAAGCAGCAATTCGATTGAAAGTTCGCTGGGACTTTATAGGCTCAGTCGATTCATAAATCTCTGATGTCGGTTTGTCTAGTATGTATAAGCTTTAGTAACACCATTAAAAATTACATTGTCACCAATACCTATGCGAAAACAACATAGAGGTATAGACAATGAACAAGAGACACAAACGAAATCGAAACCTAGGAATAACGTATAGAAGAAGCTTTAATGGATTGCGGATAATGCAATGCGACGAAGGCGTTATCGTTAACTATCTATCTAGAATGTACGAAACTATAGACAAGGCACTAGAAGACCATCCTAGAACAACAGCGGTACGAGTTGACTTAAGAATTGGTTCATATTTAGCCGGATCTAACTCACTAGTGATATCTGAGTTTATTGCATCACTGATCTCTCAGATAGAAGCTGATACCAAGCGAAAAAAGCGAAGCGGTAAGCGAGTTCATCAATGCAGAGTTCGTTATGCATGGGTAAAAGAAAAAGATACTGCGTTGAATCAACACTACCATATGGTTTTGTTTTTCAACAAAGATAGCTATGCCTTTCTTGGGAATTATCAAAGCAGCGGTAACCTTTCCCACATGATTAAAAAAGCATGGGCAACAGCCCTTGATGTAGATGTGGAAGAGTCTTCATTTTTAGTTCACTTTCCCGAAAACCCTACGTATTACTTGAAGCGAGGTTCTGAGCAGTTCGATAGGGAGTTAGAAAGGCTGTTTTACAGGATTAGCTATTTTGCAAAAGTAAGAACTAAAGAATATGGCAATAGGAAGAAGAACTTTGGGACCAGCCGAAGGTAAACGGCTTTTCATCAATAACGTATATCTGGTATCGGATTTAGATTGAAAAGAGAAGGTTGACTATCGTGTGAGTAGCTTAGGCCCCCCTTAGAAATGTATTAGAAAAAAGTATGAGTTTATGGTGAAAGTCGTCCTAAAATTGTCCGAACTCTTTGTTAATTTGGGTTTTGCTAACTCTACGGGACGGCCTTTCACTTTTATAGCAACAACCTAAGGCGAGGCGGTGAAGATATGAATAAATCTAAGTAAGTCTATTGTGTTTTAAGTACCACGCATAAAGCAGTGGTGGCGCGAAAACTTACTTTTTTACTGTGACGGCTTTTCTCATGGGTATATACAGATAGGAGATTTCCCATGAGATTTTTAAGACTAAAAGAAGTAATGGAGAAAACAGCCCTTAGCCGTTCAGCTATCTATCGCAAAATGAAGGACGAAGATTTCCCTACAACGATTAGCTTAGGTGATAGAGCTGTTGCATGGGTAGAAAGTGAAATCGAGGAATGGATGGAATTATGTCTCAGTAAGCGAGATAACCAAGAATCTTTTCAGTAATACAAACATCAAATCACACCATCTATAGGGCGCTGGCTAAGAAAAGCCATGCGCCCTTTTTCAATTAGAGAGATAAAAAATGAGTTATTCAATTTACGTAGACGGCGCAGTACCAAACAGCCAACACGGATGTAGGCGAGGAGGCATTGGGCTGGTGGTCATAGATTAAGACAATGAGATTGTTCATGAAGAGAGCTTCACCATCAATCGACAAACCGACAATTCTGAGCTTAATCTACTGGCCTTAATCGAAGCCTTGGAATACGCAGAGGATGAGGATGTTATCTATTCGGACTGTGATTACTGTGTGAAAGGTTTCAGTATCTGGATGGACGATTGGAAAGACCGAGGTTGGTGTCGTGCGGATAAGAAATCCGTCAAAAACCGCCAACTGTGGCAACAAGTGGATGAGTTGAGTTCTAGAAAGTTTTAAGGTCAAAGCGCACTCTGGTATTGAAAGGAATGAAAGAGCGGACTTGTTAGCGGTTGAAGCCGCTACTGAATAGAAAGTTCTGGGTTAAAAAGCGGAGTATTGTCATTATCACTCCGCGCACTCTTATTCTGTTTTTTATCGATAACATATAACTCAATATCGATGAATTGCGACGAAAGACCGGAGAAGAGAATGAGTACACTTGGAGCACTGCAAATTTAATGTGAGTCTTATCACGATAGAAACACACCGTCCAAGAGAGTGGGCTGACGAAAGCAAAGGTGTTTAATGCGTAATCACTAATTCTTTAGTAAATGGTCAAGCTTATTGGTGAGTATTTACCGTTGATTCTCCTGATATCGCAGCAATTACGTCAGTGGGGCGCATGCCAATGCGATGTTATATTTCCTCTCCAAATGTACTGGGAGCGCTCTATATTGAACACCTTGTCTAACTCTGCTGAACAGACTTCAAAAAAACAAGCCCACATCGGATGGGTAAAAGAAATCCACCCTGAAAGTCATCGTGTGAAAGTGGACTTTTATGGGAATGCCTACGGGCAACCCGTCTGGGCTGCTTTAGGTCGTGGTTTCACTCGTTCAGAGATTCATTTGGCAATAGACAACCAGCTTGATTGCCGTATTGAGTTCGTCGGTGAGGATTTAGATGTGCCTATTCTCACGGACATTTACCTTTCGTTAGCGGAACAACAAGAGCTCGTCATCAAAGCCAAACGTGTGGTTCTGGAAGGCAAAGAAGAAGTCACGATTAGATCTGGCGAGGTCGCAACTAAGTTCAGTGGCAATGATGGTCGCATTACGACGAAGGCGACACACATCTCAAGTCGTGCTGAAAAAGTCCACAAAATCCAAGGTTCAAAAATCACACTGAACTGACCGAGCTTAATAAGGAGTAAATATGTCAGTCACCATCAATGCGAACGGGCTGAGCATCGTTCACAAAGGCTCTGGCGGAGAGGCGAATGCCACGTTACCTGATGTGTGTCTCACAACCGTTGGGAATGCCGTAGTTCCTATTCCTTATGGAAACAACGCGAAATCCGCAGATTTAGTAGAAGGCACGACGACCGTCACCGCAGATGGCGGCAACAGCATTGCCTTAAAGGGCAGTAAGTTTGCTAAGAGCACAGGCGATGCGGGCGGGGACAAAAAAGGCGTGGCATCGGGCACGATTGAATCCGAGGCTGAATTCATATCCGCGTCACCGAATGTCATCATCGAAGGGAAAGGTGTGGCAAGGCTGTCTGACCAAATGACCATGAATAAGGCCAACACCATGTGCCTCGGCGGGGTTCAAAACCCAGCCGTCACAGTCAATGAAGATGAAGAAGGGACTTATACCGTCTACGTTAAGGCCAGATACCCGGATGGCGTGCTTCTCATGAATGCCGATTTTGATATTACCGATGTCTCTGGTGGCGCACTATCTCCCGGTCATTTTGATGACTCAGGCAAAAGCAAAGTATCAGGCTTAAAGCCCGGTCAAATCAAAATCCTGGCTAAAGAAAGTACGGATGAGTTTATTACTACCCCGGTTCGTATTATTAATCCGCACTATTTGCCGGAATACAATGACTATGACTTTTTTGATAGGTCCGCTCAGGGGCAGCAAACCTTCTGGCACCCGAACCGTATTGCCCCGCCAGTAGAAGGTTGGGGAACTATGGGGCCTAGCCTAACCGCTGACCGGTATTTTGCCGATATTGTAAAAGCCGAAACGAAAGCCCACTTCGAATTTAGACACCCTGATTTTCAGTTCAGCGTATTGGCAGAATCGCTAATCGCAGGAATTGATAGTCTTTCTGATACCAGTTTTGACAGTGTACTGGCGAACGGCTTACCTATGGTGATGGAAGAAGGGGAAATCCTCTCTGTCTTATTTCGTTTACCCAAGCATGAAACCGCTGACCGTATGCTGGCTTACATGCGAGCTCGAGGCAAAGGTAACCCGCAGGTTTTTATCAACAGCTACCCTTGGGATAAGGCGAAGAAGGCACTCAACTCTGAACTTGAAGGTCTACTGAGTAAGATAAAGGGGCGTGTTGAGTCTCTGAAGTCTGAAGCCAGTCGGTTGAATTACGTTTACTTGTCTTCTGATATCTATGAAAAGCATGTTAGTACCATTGATACTTATGCTAAGAATCTGTCTGATAACCTCAGTCAAGCTTTCAAGCGTATGGAGAAGAAAGCTAGCCAACTTATGAGTGATGTGTCGGCTGTCTCGGTCATCCAAGCGCCTGATCATGTTTATTCTTCTGAAGCAGGAACGATTGAAGTGGTGGTGAATGCGATACCGAAGATAGATTTAGAGGAGCAGAAGTGGATTAAGATCCGTGCTGTTCACGATGACCTGTGGGGAACGCCTGTTTACGCCAAAAACCTCAAAGTGATAGCCAATGGCTCCGTTCCCCATAAAGACAAGTTAGAGCTCAACCCATCGCCACAAAGAAGTACAGTTTCAGAAACGATGGATCTGGCGTTGGAGACTCAGAAGACAGAAGGAGGTGTGGTGGTGGTCGACGACCTCAAGCCTAACACTGACTCCGTCACTATTGAGTATGAAGGTGAGCCGGGCATTGAAGATAAGATTACAAAGCAACAAGAAGCGATAGAGACCTATTTGGATGGCCTTTTAAACACTGTTGCTCAAGATATGTCAGGTTTCCAGAAACAATGGGATGAAGAAGGCGTACTCTGTTTGGGTGATGGTGTGCTTGAAGGGGCGAAAGCTTGGGGGGCGGATGTGGTTGAACTCTTCTCTCCTGAAGTCTGGGGCGAAATGGGCCACACCCTAGCAGACGCCACCACTGATGGCTTTGATAAACTCTATATTTACGCTAATCAAAAATACAATGCATTGGAAAAGTACACTTCCGATGCGATGAAAGGAACGGAAGCTCAGTTAGCTCAAAGCGATTTACCAAGCTGGGTAAAACAGGCAGCCTATATTTCCAGTATAGCGCCTAACCTACTCTTTGCAGCTAGTGTGGATGCGTACGAGAGCATTGATGAGGCCATCGATGATGTGCAGCTTTGGTGGAATGAAGGCTCAGATGATATTGCTCGTAAGATTAAGTGTATTGCAAGACACAGAGAAGCCATTTGGAACTTGCCTACGCTATTTACCAACAACGATGTGAAAGGCGTAGAAAAGTTCGTTGACACTGTCGTGATGGAGTTTGACCCTGAGTGGGCAATGGAAATCAAGGAGAGTGAGTTTTTCCCTAAAGCTTTGGCGTTGATCAATGATGACAACAGTATCTTGCCTTTCTTTACTTACCTCAATCTCATTATTGAAGCTATCCCACCTAACTTTTATTTCTACTACGTGGGTAAAGCAGCAGCGTACATTGCCATTGAAGTGGTGTTAACCATAGTGATTGGCTTACTAACGGGGCCAGCAGGGGCCGCCGCCAGAATTGCGACGGTCACAGCGAAATTTACTATGGGTGTCAAAAAGGTTGGGGCAGTCTCTCACGCCGCACAAGCGCTAAAAACCTTTACCAGTACTGTGGATGGCTTAGTCGATATCTTACCAGATTACGACAAGTTAGCGGGCCATTTGGCATTGCGTCGTAAATCAGCCATACCAGACAAACGGGTTAATGATACTGCTCAAGTGAAAGAGGAACATGAGCCTAGAAACGGTAAATGTCGACTGTGTAAGAGTGAAGAACATAACACACCTCGGCTGTACCGGGGTGAAATTGATTACGTATAGGATGAGTTATCTATGGGCACACTGATGAGTCAGGAAGCGGCCGAGTCCGATTTTGTTAATGGCACAATTGAAAAGAAAGGCTATCGTAAGCGTTGGGTAAACAACGTAAAGAAGTTGCCTAGTCACCCTTACAACAATGGTATTCATATGGATACCCATCACCTTATTTCCGCTGAGGCAGTAAAGCACAGTGAGTTGGGTGAAAATTTGGTCAATAAAGGTTATGATATCAATCAGTTATCAAACTTGGTCGGGCTTCCTGCCACATTGCCGGGGGCATGCCAACTCCATTGCCAGCTACACCGTGGGGATCACACCTTTAGCCGACCTCGGGAAGAACCTTATCATCGTTATGTTTCTGGAGAGTTGAGAGACCCCGAGATAAGAAAAAAGATCAAAGAGTGCTATGGAAAGACTAAGAAAACAGAAACCGAGTCAGAGATACATAAGCTGCTCGATCCAATAAGCCGTAAAGTACTGAAAAAAATTAATAGAATTGAAAGAGGGCAATTTTTTTCACTGCCGTTGACCAAAATTTCCCATTATTTTATTCCGGGAGGGCCTGGCTGCGCCTGCCAATTCGATATTATCAACGCAGAAACCAATCCAGATAACTATTGCAACAGTGACCGACTTCACTATAAATGGAATGGCAGAGATGGCAAAGACAAGCGCTATCAAACTAGTAGTTCGCCATGGAACACCAAAACGATTACGTACCAAAGCACCAGATGGATACCTAAGGTAGGACAATGAGCCAATACAATGATCAATACTATATTGTTTTCGAAAATTATGATGAAAATACTTTGTACCTAAAACCTCAAAAGCACTCAGCCATGAGGGATTACGAATACACCAAGCTGAGTGGTGGTGAGCCAATGTTTTTTGAAAACTGCTATCGTGATGAAGACTTGGCGCGAGGGGTTTCTAGGCCAATTAAACAGGCACACTTAGACTCAACCTACCCAGTATTTTCTGATGAAATTAAACAATCTCTTGGCAATGTAGACAATGCTTGTTGTCAGGTTTACCCCGGCGTGATCGTAGATGACCATGACAAATATCATGAGGGTTATTGGGTGTTTAATGTATTTGAGAAAATGGATGTTTTGAATCTAGAAAAGTGTCAGATTGATGATTATGACCCGGAAGATACCAGACACACAATTGACCAATATTGCTTAGATGATGATAAGCTGTCAGCGATACCTGAGAATGAGCGCTTGGTCTTTATGCCAAAATTCAGCGATTACCCTCATATTATTGTTCATGAGAAATTGGTAAAAGCGTTTAAGAAACACAACGTGGATACGCTCAACTTTGTAAAAGTGTCTGATTGGGTTATGGGCCTTCAGTTTGTAGAGTCTTGACTATACAGTTGAGGGTGTTCCCTTGACTCTAAGTATCAAAAAAAATAGTGGGGAGCGTAATTGCTCCCCATTGTCATTTTTAGCTTTGGCTGGTGGCACTACAGTTCTGTGATAGCTTCACAGCCCTTAGGGACTGTAATGGTCGATGCGTCCTTACCTGCCTCTTGTGCTGCTTTTACATCCATTTTGTATTGAGTGCACTTGCCTACACTGACGTTGACTGCACCTGTTTTTACAGATGGGTTACCTCCTAATGCACCGCCTCCCTGAGCGAAAACAAAAGGCGTGATTAGGGTTGCGAGTAGAACGAGAATGTTCGTTGTAGTGTGACTCATAGTGTTTCCTTATTGGGTAAAGTTGGGGTTGTTGAGAGTTAGAAGGTGTAGACAAAGGTGCCAGCACTGGAAGTGATTTCGATTTCTTTCACGCTGTCTACGGTGCAGTTGTTGCTGTATCCGGTGTAGGTTTCACCGAACTTCAATGAAACGTTTCTAGATAGCTCTGAGGCTGTACCTGCGGGTAGACGGCAGTTGCCTCGATTGACAGTGACATTAGTTATTACTGTGCTGTCAGTGGTAGCTTGAATATCAAAGGTCAGTGTTCCCCAATGTGGGTTGGTGGATATCGACACTTCAATATCGGCGGTGACGGTTTGCACTGTTTCTTGTTCGCTGCAAGCGGCGACTCCGAGGCTCAGCACGATCATCATCATGGTTTGAATGAGGGTATTCATAGGTATCTCTCCGTAGTGGTGAGTTAAATTTGGGATGCACGGATTTCAGCGTGTTCACGCATGAACCGCTCTAGGTTGAAATCAGTGGGATAGGTAAAAGAAAACGTCGATACACTGGCCTCATCAATCAAAGGAAGAGCTAGGGTGCGTATCGTGGGTTGACCGGATAAACGAAAAAGCAGCAAGAGCGCGTCACATTGAACCGAGAGTCCCAATGGCTCGATGAGCGCTTTCTCTTGCTGCAAAACTTGACTCGATATCTTGAGCATACGGTTGTTCAGTAATGCTGTGTGTACTGCATTCAATACTTGTCGTTGCTCATGACTCCACTCTCGAATAGTGGGCAGTGCCACATGGACTTTGGCTAACCATGCTTGTTCTTTTGAATACGCTAAATCCTTGTGGGATAAGGGTTTGTCTCTCTCCGAGGAGCAACCTTTCCCATAATTCAGTGCATCAGGAACAAGCGGCAGTAAGTACTTGTTGGTCAGTTGCCAATAGAGCATTTCCTGCTTGTTGAGCTTCAGTAACTGCTCTGAGGTTTTCCGGTAGACATGGGGCATGCTCATCGAATCACACTCCACGTTAAACACCTCCACAATGATTTCATCAAGGTAGCGTTTAATGCTGCGCGTGGTGCGGTGGATATCGAGTTGGGCTAACTGCTGCTGCAACTCCCTAACGGTAATCCAACGATGTTGAGGAATAAGCATCAGCGTGTGCAGCAAAGCGGATAACCCTTCAATGCTGGTTTTATTGCTCATGACTACACTCTCAATACATCAAAGCTCCAAGACCGGAGGTGGACATTTAATGTCGGGAGAGTAGAGGTGAGTCAGACACATAATGTCCAACGGTGAAAACAGCATCAATCGGCAACACGAAAGCGTGAGCCGATTAACATTAACGAGGCTTGTGCTTATCACTGAACTCGGCAATGGCTGCCAATAACCCAATCAACAGCACCACCAGAAACCCTAACGTTGTCAGAGTTCCAATAGCGCCAAAGAAAGGAGAGAGGGTAAACAAAGTAATAAGAGCGGTGACAAGCTTAATGGTGTTAAGGAGAAGGGAAGTCATGAGTTATTGTGGGGTGACGGTTATCTCGTCGTAAGCATCCGTATTGATATAAGCAAGAAAGCTGCTCTCCCATAGTTGATAGAGCGCTTTGGCATCACGACTACCCTGCATTGGTAGCCAGCCTTGATACGCCACAAAGAACTGTCCAACCCGAAAATCAAAATCCAAGTTGCGCTCTAGCTCTGGATAGTAATTCCCCATATAAGCAAAGTCAGTGATGTACTCAATGCTCCATTCTCCTGTTGAGGTTTGGCAAATCGCCATCTCAACCGGATGGAAGCCGCCTTCCTCCGCGCTGTAACTTTTATCGCGAAAGTTAAACACCAGATAACGGCTGGTGGTCAGTGCTTCATTAATCAGTAAATGAGTGGCCAACTGCTCACTTAACAGCTTATGCAGTTTCTTAGACACAGGTAGTGATGATGCTGTGAAGGTTAATTTGGACATAGTGAGTCCTCCTTGTTTCAGGATTCAAATAAGAAATGAGAGATTAGGATTTAGTTGAACGTACCGACCATCGTAAGTTGCACGTCATCAAAGACGTTTCTGGAAAGGTGACGAGCAAAGGCTTTCATCCAGACCGAGAGCAGCTCTTGTACCTCTGGATGGGATAAATCAGTGCTCCCCACATCGGGTTGATAGCACCAGCGATTAGCCAGGTGAAAGTACAACTCAGGCTCCACAGTTGTGCTGTTGTCATGGGGATAAGAGAAGCTGGCAAATAACACCACCAGCCAGGGGCTAGAGGTTGACTCTCGCTTAAGCTGCACTTCAATGGGACGCAAACCTTGTCGATGTCGGTAGTAACTCATTTGGCGGCAGTTCAGCACGAGTCTCTCGGCGTTCTCTGGGAGAGTGTATTTATTCAAAAGGGCTTCCATTGACGCATGTAAAGCGCCATCAATAGAAAGCTCACCGTAATTGTGCTCAATCATAACCACCCCCTTTCAGCAAATGAGGTGCAGGTATCGCCTGTCACGATATGGTCAAGTACGCGAACATCTACCAGCTCGAGCGCGTCTTTGAGTCTCTCAGTTATGCGTCTATCGGCTTGAGACGGTGTTGAGTCACCGGATGGATGGTTATGGGCAAATATCACCGATGCGGCATTCACTTCCAACACCGCTTTCACCACTTCACGTGGATAGACGCTGGCCGCATCTACGGTGCCATGAAACAGCTCTTTAAACTCAATCAGTCGGTTTTGGTTATCCAGTAGAAGTAAAGCAAACACTTCACGCTCATAGCTGCCTAGCTTACAGCGAACGTACTCTTTAGTAGCTTCAGGTTTAGTTAAGGCATCACCACGTACATAGCGTATGGCGAGTATCTCAGCGGCATGCTCTAGGATTTCATTTTCCTGATAGCGTTGCTGCTTTTGGTAATCGGAAGTTTTGGGATTCATTTCAGGCTCCTGTCGGAATCAATAGTGGTTATTCACATTGATGACATATGCCTGAAGATTTTTGGATTGAGCTCGGGAGGGGGATAAGCTCAATTATGCACATTATTTTTAACGTTAGAGCCTAATACCATGAGACCAAATTGGTTGTCTACACATGTTGAGGAAAAGATAAATCCTTTACTGAGTCGATGGGTGAGAGAAAATCTAATACTTAAGTTTCAATACTGTGATTTGTGAGCTTGATTTCATACTGCCTTTGAACTCTATTGCTTTTATGTTCTAAAACTAATTAATGATAAGGCTTTAGGGATATGGCTCGAATCACAAAAATTCGCAAGGAAAAGTTATCGATTTATCTCGCACGAGATAGCCATAAACCAATATCAGAACTCATCAGATTAGATAATGTGAAAAGGCCAATTCAGCTAGATTTACCAGATACAGAGTTGGCAGAGCTTTACATTAAAATCCAGCCGCCTAAAGCGGTGCCTCCTTGGACAAAAATCTTTACTGATAGCAAGCAAGTTGAATCTCAAGAATTTGGTACATCTTCAAACGTCGGAGCCGTACTCGTGGTGAGAGTAGCTGGCTCAACTTTCGTTTTGTCATTTGGTATGGGATTTCACCTAATTAAACAAGAGGCTATTGAACGAGATTTTGGTCTGAAGGTGACCTTGAACTCAGTCGATCCAGACAAGCTCAGAAGCTTGGACAAAGCAAGTTATGACCACAACCCTTTAAACTCTAGAACTCAGAGTACTAGAGATGTGGATATATTTAACCTTCACCTCGATTCAGAAAGCGAGATGCTGTACGCCATTACTGGAACTTCTCAAGTTGAGCTATTCGGTAGTCATGTAACCGGCCGTGATGCCTTGACCATTGCAGTCGAAACCGATTTAGCCAATCTTCCTAGAATACTGTTGGAGTCTGTGCAGCGTTATCGAGCAAAACTACCGGCTAAGTTTAGTTGGGTTGAAGACATAAACAGAGTTCGAGATCTCGACGAGGTAGAGGTTCTCGATATGGAACTCGATAATCACTTTGAGTTGGGGCAGTACGATGGGTTTTGGCTAGGTGAACCTGAAGTGGTTGATTGGGAGTCTCAAATTGGTTACTCCTTCCATATCTCCCAAAGGGCTGTTCGCCATGTAGTGCTATCTTTAAACGATTATCTTGCTTACTTGGAAGGCGCTGTACCCAGCGTAGAAGCAATGAAACACCATGTTGTTCATGTTAATAATAGTGAATATAAGTCTGTGAAAAGTTGGCCTGTATATCGTTGCTTATACGCAGAAATTAGCTATGGTTCAGACCAGTACATTTTGCGAAATGGCATTTGGTACAAGGTTAATCAAGATTTCGTTACTAGAGTAGATGATTACCTTGCGAGTTTGAGTGTTCACCCTTACCCGTTCCCTATTTATAATCATGATAGGGAAGAGGATTACAACCTGCATGTGGCTACCAATGATCCTAGTTTCTGCCTTATGGACAAGAAAAATATCAAGATTGGAGGCATATACGACAAATTAGAACATTGTGATCTGATTAGAAATGGTAACGAGTTTATTCATGTGAAGCTGTATAGGAGCTCAAGCACATTGAGTCATCTTTTCTCTCAAGGCTTTGTTGCGGCAGAAGCGTTTATCAAAGACGAATGGTATCGAGAAAGATTGAATCCTAAGTTACCAGCATCAATCAAGCTTCAAGCGCCAAAAGATAGACCTGATCCTAGCAACTATCATGTGGTCTATGCTATTGCGACAACAAAAAACATTCCTGATGAACTTCCATTTTTTTCCAAAGTAACGTTGAAAAATGCGCTCAAAACATTAGTCGCTCTTGATTACCAGATCTCGTTAGCAAAGATTGATGTAGATCTGCAGTTATTAGTGAAGAAAAAGTGCAAGCCTAAGCTGTAAAGAGCAATCTTCTAATACTAGATCTACGTAATTGCACATTAGACGTTCGGACTAGTGAATGATGCGACGTTTATCATTGTTCATTCCCCAATTTTCTCATATTCTCTCACCATTAATTCTGATGAATAAAACCAACATGAGATAACACTCTGAATGGTAGACCAAATTTTAACCTTGAAAGAGGTGGCTGCTTACCTAAAATTAGCCGAAAAAACAGCCTACAGGCTTGCTAGTGAAGGTAAGTTACCTGGCTTTAAAGTTGGCGGTTCTTGGCGCTTTAAGCGCGAGGATCTTGAAGCTTGGATAGAGAAGCAAAAAGGTGTGGGTGAGTAGCCTGTTGGTAAGCATCACCCTCTATCTTTAACCCATTATCGAATTCAACGGCTCCGCACTGGCTGAACACAATCATTGAGAAAAATATGCAAAAACTGACGCTTAACAAACTGTCCAGCAAACTATTCAAAGCTTGTGACATTCTACGGGGTAAAATGGATGCCTCCGAGTACAAGGAGTACATATTTGGCATCCTGTTCCTAAAGCGCATGTCGGATCAATTTCAAAAAGACTACCAAACGAAAGTAAATGAGCTTAAAGCTGATGGTGAAGACAGCGAAGATATAGAGTTTCTATTAAATAAACCATCGCAGTTTGATTTTTACGTGCCAGAAAAGGCCCGATGGGAAAAACTTAAACACCTAAAAACAAATGTAGGCTCAGGGTTAAACAAGGCTCTTGAAGCTCTGGAAGAGCACAACACTACCAAGGGGTTGGAAGGTGTACTCAAGCACATAAACTTCAACCGTAAGGTGGGTAAAAAGCCTATCCCGGATGAGCGCCTGGTCGAGTTCATCCAGCACTTTGACAGCATCCCTCTCTCAAATGACGATTTCGAATTCCCCGATCTTTTGGGTGCAGCCTACGAATACCTGATTAAATACTTTGCCGACAGTGCGGGCAAAAAAGGTGGTGAGTTTTATACTCCTGCCGAAGTGGTGCGCTTGCTGGTAGAAATCCTTGAGCCAACTGAAGGTATGGAAATCTACGACCCGACCTGTGGTTCGGGTGGTATGCTGATCCAAAGCCGCAATTACGTGCAAGAAACGGGGGGCAACGTTAAGAAAATTCACCTGTTCGGCCAAGAAGATAATGGTGGCACCTGGTCTATCTGTAAGATGAATATGATCTTGCACGGCTCAGGTGGCGCAGACATTGAAAATGGTGACACCCTAGCCACACCACTGCACCGAACCAAAGATGGTGAGGTACGTCCTTTTGATCGCGTGATTGCCAACCCTCCGTTTTCGCAAAACTATAAGAAAGCGGATATGCAGCTCAAAGAGCGCTTTAATACATTTATGCCAGAGTCTGGTAAGAAAGCGGATTTGATGTTTGTGCAGCACATGGTGGCCTCGCTCAAAGCCAACGGTAAAGCCGCTGTGGTGATGCCTCACGGCGTACTGTTCCGTGGCGCAGAAGAGCGTACTTGTCGCCAAGACTTTATTGATCGTGGAATTCTTGAAGCCGTGATTGGCCTGCCGCAAGGTTTGTTCTATGGTACGGGCATTCCAGCCTGTGTGCTGGTGTTCAACAAAGCTGGGCGTGAAAACCGTGATTCAGTTCTGTTTATTAATGCTGACCGTGAATATCGGGAAGGCAAAAACCAAAACAGCCTGCGCCCTGAAGATATTGAGAAAATCACCAGCGTCTATAAAGCGTTGCTGGAAGATGATAAGCACCTTGGCGTTGAAAAATATGCGCGTTTGGTTCACAAAGACGAACTGGCGCGTGAAGACTACAACTTCAATATTCGCCGCTATGTCGATAACAGCCCAGCACCTGAGCCTCAAAACGTTAAAGCACACTTAAACGGTGGTACTCCAACCAAAGAAATTGATGCGCTGCAAAGTACTTGGAATGATTATCCAGGCTTGAAAGAAAGCCTGTTCCTTCCTCGTTCTAACGACGAGTTTCAAGATTTTGCCGATGAGTTTGAAGCGTTGCCATCGCTCAAACCGCATATTGAAAACTTCCCAGCAGTACTGAAAAAACATGCGGATTTCCAAGCCGCGTTGGATGATTGGAAACAAGACTTTGCTGGCTTTGAAGCTCTGGGGGACAAAAAGCTCGGTGATGAAGGTGTATTTGCACTGCGCCGAGAATCTCTGAACACCATTGAAAAGCACCTAATGCCGATCAAATTGCTGAACCAATACAAGGTGCGTGGTGCATTGGCGGATTGGTTTAAAACCCTAGAAGCAGATTTCAAATCTGTTGCAGCAAGCGGCTGGAACGCTGAGCTTATTCCTGACGAAGTGCTGTTCGCCAGCCAGTGCGCGGATGTGGTAGAAGAGCTGGAGACCAAACAGGCGCGTATTAGCGAACTGCAAGCCTTTGTGGATGCAGCAAATGAAGAAGACTACGAACCGACCGATGAAAACCCTGCGCTGCCGTCTGAGTATGTTAAACAGCTGAAAGACGAGCTGAAAGATCACAAAGCGACGATCAAAACCAGCCTGGCAGTGCTCAAAGCCCAGATCAAAGATGCGTTCACCCAACTTAAAAACAGTGCTGAACTGCCGAAAGGCACTAAGCAAGGGGATTTTGCAAAAGGGCTGACAGGCAAAGAAATGAACTTCGCTGTCCATAGCGAGATTCTTGCTTTAGCGGATGAACTCGGCGTTCAGTTAGATAACCTTGAACTAATCAAAGAGCACGCGCGAAAAGGCGCAATGGCAGCGGCTGAAGCAACAGCGATTGAAGCCAAGATAGCAGCACACAAAGCATTAGAAGATGAGTTGAAACAGCTGAAAGCGGAAATCAAGGAAACCGAAAAGCGTCGAGATGAACTGCTTGAGGTTGCCCGAGCAGCAATCACTCCAGAACAGGCGAAAGTGTTGATTCTGGACCGGTTCAAAACCGAGTTAGATCGCCAATACCAAAGTTATGTCCGTGCCTTGTTGCTTGACCGTATCGCTGCAATCGAGAACCTACACCGCAAATACCAAGTTACCGCCAAAAGCATCATTACTAAGCGAGAGCAGGAAGCGAGCAAGTTGGCTGGCTTTATGAAGGAGCTTGGATATGAGTAATGCTTTAAAGCTAGGAGATGTTGCGGTTGTCAAAGGCGGGAGTGGCTTTCCTGAGAAGTATCAGGGGGGAAGTCATGGTTTACCGTTTATCAAAGTCAGTGATATGAATTTGCCGGGTAACCAGCGATATATTTGGAAATCTAATAACTATCTAAACACCACAGTATATAACTTGCTAAAACCGACTGTTTTTCCAAGGGATACCGTGGTTTTTGCTAAAGTTGGGGCCGCTGTTTATTTAAACAAAAGAAGGATCCTAACTGAAGATACTGCAATTGATAACAACCTAATGGGTGTTACAGCGACTGCGATAGAACCTCTATTTCTATATTATTTGCTGCAATCGATTGATCTAGCCGAGTGGGTTCAACCAGGTGCTCTTCCGTCTATAAATCAGACAATTATTGAGGCTCTGCCTATACCTATTACGGATAGAAAACAGCAAAGATATATTTGCGAAGTTCTTAATGCTGTCGACAACCAAATCGATGCCACTCAAGCCCTTATCGACAAATACACCGCTATCAAACAAGGCATGATGGTAGATTTGTTTAGCCGAGGTATCGACCCAGAAACCAAAGCCCTTCGCCCAACGTTTGAAGAAGCGCCAGAGCTTTATCATGAGACTTCTTTGGGGATGTTGCCGAAGGCGTGGAAAGTTAAAACTCTGCGTGAATACACCACTCGACTTGAACAAGGATGGAGCCCTGATTGTGAGTCAGAACCCGCATTTGAAGGTGAGTGGGGAGTTCTAAAAACCAGTGCTGTTGTATGGGAAGGGTACTTACCAGGTGAAAATAAGCGGTTACCAAGAAAGTTGAAACCGAAAGATAAATATGAGGTTTACCCCGGAGATGTATTGATAACCCGTGCTGGACCTGGGAGTCGTGTGGGTGTTGTAGCATTCGTTAATACGACGCCTAAACGATTAATGCTTAGTGATAAGCTCTATCGACTGAGATTTGATAGTAGGCTGGATGGTATGTTTGCTTCATATCTTCTGTCATGCGAGCTTGTTCAATCGCAGCTTAACAAAGTAAAAACCGGTTTAGCTGAATCTCAAGCAAATATTTCACAAGAAATAGTCATGTCACTACGCATCGCAGTTCCAAACGCTGATGAGCAAAAAGTAATAACAAATAAGATTCGATCAGCCGAGAATTATTTAAATTTGGAAAGAGAGCACCTTGATAAGCTGCTGGCTCAAAAGGCAGGCCTAATGCAAGACCTCTTAACAGGCAAAGTCCCCGTACCCGCATAACAAAAAAATAAGAAAATGGCAGCAGGCAAACGCCTCGCTGCCAGTAAGAAGGATATCCAACAATGTCAGAGTACCAATTGGTTGAAAAGCCGCTGCTAAACCAGCTTAAAAGTATGGGCTGGGATGTAACGGATTTAGGACAAGGTGTGCCGACCGACCCAACCACCAGCTTTCGCGGCTCTTTTCGTGAAGTCATCTTAAAAGATATTTTTAAAACCGCAGTACATCGCATCAACACCACTGATGATGGTAAGCCCTGGCTGACGGATAGCCAACTCGATGTTTTGCTCGATGATATCACCGACTTTGGTTCTCACAAGTTGCTGGCGGCCAATGAGGAGTTTATTGGCCGTCTCCACAAATGGCAACTTGACCGTAACGAGCTGATCGGCGAAGAAGACCCCGTTGTAAAACTGATTGATTTTGATAATTGGAAAAACAACACCTTCACTGCCATCAATCAGTTCCGTGTTGATACCCCAGGGTTGGGGAAAGAGCACATTCGCCCTGACATTGTATTGTTCGTCAACGGCCTGCCGCTGGTGGTGATTGAGTGTAAAGAGCAGTCACAGCATTGCTGTAACCCAATGGCAGCAGGTATTGACCAATTGCGCCGCTATGCAGACTTGCGCGAGCCCGAACACAGTAAACTGCGCGAAGGTGAACCCGCTCTGTTCTTCACCAACCAGTTGATGGTCAGCACCTACGGTGATGATTGTAAAGTGGGCACCATCACCTCGAATGAAGATTACTACTTCAACTGGAAAACCATCGACCCCGATACAGAGCCCTACGTAGCACCGGAAATCGGTACCCATCGCAGCCAGGAGCAGCTAGTTCAGGGTATGCTTCACCCACAACGGCTGCTTGATATTACCCGTTGCTTTACCCTGTTTATGGATACCGACAACGGCCCTCGCGTAAAAGTGATTTGCCGTTACCAGCAATTTCGCGCGGTGCAGAAAATTATAGAGCGTATGGAGCAGGGCGAAACGGGCATTCAACGTTCAGGTGTAGTTTGGCATACCCAAGGAAGCGGAAAAAGCCTGACCATGGTGTTCTTGGTGCGTAAGCTTCGTCGCCATCCAGAGCTGAAAAGTTACAAGGTACTAATGGTCAACGACAGGAGTGATCTTGAAGAGCAACTGACCAATACCGCAGCGTTAATAGGTGATACGGTCGTTGAGATAAAGAGCACCAAGGATGCAAAGGAGAAACTGGCGAACGACACCTCGAACACTAATATGGTGATGGTGCATAAGTTCCGCGAGCAAGACAGCAGTTTCCTGCCGGAATCTGTTCGTAAGCTGTTATCTAAGCATCTTGCAGAAGCAAAAGAAGCGGGCGATGTAGAGCGCATTGAAGAGCTGGAAGCTGACTTTGACGCTGAAATTGTTATGCATCGACCTTTCGGCGTGATCAACGCCGGTGAAAAAGTCCTGATCTTGGTGGATGAGGCGCATCGTACCCAGCGAGGCGGCAAAGACCGCCCAAGCCTTTCAGACAATCTGTTTGATGCTTTCCCAAAATCAACTCGAGTGGCATTCACAGGAACGCCGCTTATCGCTGACCATCACACATATCCAACCTGGAAGCGTTTTGGCGTTAGCCAAGAAAAAGCCTATATCGACAAATATAAGCTTCAGGATGCTGTCGATGATGGTGCCACGTTAAAAATCCTCTACGAAGGTAAAACCGCTGACAGCGCGATCTACGATAAAGCGGGGTTTGATACCAAGTTTGAAGATCTCTTTGCGGACAGAACAGAAGAAGAGCTAAGAGAGATCCGTAAAAAGTACGGTGCGGAAGGGGATATTCTTGAAGCAGAGAAGCGCATTGAGGAAATTGCAGAGGACCTAGTAAAGCACTACATACGGCAGATTTTGCCAGCAGGCTTTAAAGCTCAGGTGGTGTGTTCTTCCAAGCAAGCAGCGATTCATTACCAAACCTATATTGAAAAAGCGCTGGCGAAAGAAATCGAGCGATACAAAAAGCAGCCAGAGCAATGTATCGACAAAGTCTGGCTTGAACGTCTTGAGTTTTTGAAAACGGCGGTCGTGATCTCCAGTGATGATACCAACGAAGCTGCGTCTTTCACCTATGCCAGAAAGCAAGCCAAAGAGCTAAAAGCCGTCGAGAGCTTCAAGAAGAAGTTTGATCACAGCAAGCCAAATACTGGCGTCGCTTTCTTGATTGTCTGCGACATGCTGTTAACGGGCTTCGATGCGCCTATTGAACAGGTGATGTACCTCGATAAAAAGCTGCGAGAGCATAACTTGCTGCAAACCATTGCCCGTGTGAACCGTACTGCGAAAGAAAAGCAGTGTGGGTATATCGTCGATTATATTGGTCTGGCTCATCACCTGAGAGATGCCCTGTCAATGTACTCGCAGGATGACCAAGATGACATTCTGGAAAGCTTGCAAAACATTGATAGCGAAGTACCGGTTTTGGAAAGTCGGTATCGCCGATTGCTTCAGCTGTTTACCGAACTCAAGGTTCATAACATCGAAGCGTTTGTGAACCAGAAGCTTAATGTCGATGAGCACTATCAAGTTCAGCTTCAAGCGATCGCAGTTCTAGAAGATCCTCGCCAGCGTGACAGTTTCAATGTGTTCTTGAAGAAGTTTCTTCAAAGCATGGACATCATTATGCCGAACTCCTTGGCAGATCCTTACAAAACGCCGATGTACCAGTTTGTGCATATTCAAGCGAAAGCACGTCAGCGTTACCAAGATGACAGCATGAGTTTCCAGGGGGTGGGCGAAAAAATTCGTCACCTCGTGAACGAGCACCTGATTAGCTTGGGTATTAACCCGAAAGTAAAACCAATTGATCTGTTCAGTGATGCGTTTATGACGCACATGGGTAAAGAGCGGGATTTGCAAGCGCAAGCGAGTGAGATGGAACACGCTATTCGTAAGCACTGTAAAGTAAATGCGGATGATGACCCAGTATTCCACAAAAAAATGAGTGAGAAGCTGGATGAGATAATCAAAAAGCATTCTGGCAACTGGGAAAAAATGATTCTGGAGTTGAGTGCGTTGCGAGATGAGATCGACGCCGGGCGTGGACCTAACGCTCAAATTTCCGACCCATTCTTTGATTTGATTGTCAGCATTGCATTCCCAGATGGCGAGCCTGTAAAACCATTTGGTAAGGTGAAAGCCTGTGTTGATGCCATTATGGAGGAACTAGGGGAACATATAGGTAGCTTAGATTTTTGGGAAAGAGGGGAGTTGATTGATGAGTTAGAGGGACGGATCGAGAAACGCTTGATATTGAGTAAAGTGCCACAGCTTAGAAGTAATCATGAGCAATTGACTAAAGAAGTTGTAGCGTTGGCGCGTAGAAGGGAGTTGTTAATTCTATCAGAGCAAAAAATTAACCAAAGAATAGATGAAGTTATTGAGCAACTTCGCTCTATTGATCCTCAAGCGCTGCAAAAACAAGTCAGCAATCAACCCGATCTATCCATGCTGAAATATGACTTGGATGGTGTTGACTTATTCCTTGCTCAAGAGTTGGAGCAATACGAGAGTTTCTACCAGCTAGCGTTGATTAAGGTCGCTACTGATATCAATTATGTAGAGAACGAAGAAGATCATTCAACACTGCCGTATGAGGTGCGAAAACAGTTTAATTTGTGTGCTGATGAAGTTCGTGAAGCATTAGTTGATATCATCCTCACAATTCAATCAGAACTCTCGTTCCCAGACTTAGAAGAAAGGCCGATTGTAGCTCTTAAAAGTACAGCTAGAGGGAGCTTTATTTATGATCTTGCTATAGGGGTAATGTCTGCTGGACTCTTTAAAGTAATAGAGATGGCAGTCAAGCAAGGACGACAACCGATCAAGAGCTTTCTATCTAAAGGAAAGAGGGTTGTGTCTGAGTTACCTGCTTCAGTCGAGCGTAATCGAGCCGAACGAGGGCAAGATGAGGCGGAGTATGGAATAACCCTAACGGAGCAAGAACTACTAGTAGATGAAGCACTAGAGCAACTACGTAAAGGAATTTCACCAGAGCAAGATAAGAATAAACATCACTAATGAAATACAAAGATATCGAATACAGCTTGAAACTTAGCAAGCGAAAGACCACCAGCATTCTTATCGAGCGGGATGGGAATGTTACTGTGCTTGCGCCTGAAAGTTACGATATTGAAAAAGTAGAGAGCATTGTTGAGGAAAAACGCAGTTGGATTTATCGCAACCTAGCAGAGTGGGAAGATCTTAATCGTACGAAAGTCGAGCGGGAGTTTGTGAGTGGTGAGGGCTTTCCATACCTAGGTTGTAATTATCGCTTAAAGCTGGTGGATGAGCAGCAAGAAGACTTGATCCTGAAAAATGGTTACTTCCTAATGCAACGTGATAAAGCAGAACATGGTAGCGAGCTATTCAAACACTTCTATCGCAGCAAGGGGTTATCTCGTATTAGTAAAAGAGTAGAGCATTTCGCCCCAAAGCTAGGAGTGGATTATCGTGCTATTCGTGTCATGGAGCTTCAGCACCACTGGGCCTCCTGCTCACCGAAAGGCGATCTGAACTTTCATTGGCGTTGCCTGATGGCCCCACTCGCTGTTCTGGATTATATCGTGGTTCATGAATTAGCTCATCGCATTGAGCGTAATCATAATGCTAATTTTTGGAACACTGTTGACAAAATTGTACCTGACTATCAGAAACATGTGTCTTGGTTGAAGCACAATGGAGCAGGGATGGATCTTTAGCTTTCTGTTCAAACTGCGTTGATGCTCTAGGAATGAGGTTTGATACTCGGGGAGCAGCACGTGATACGCAATCAGCCTGTTGTAGCTAAATCCCTCTAATCAAAAATTACAAGGTTAGGCAAAAAGGAAAAACAATGAATATTGTCGTTGTACCAAGAGAACAAAGAGTGCCCACAACAGGTATGAATACGGCTTACTTACATGTTGATCGATGGAATGACTTTTCATTTGTCACAATGTTCTATATGACGGTACTCGATGGTAACGGTAAGAGTCATGATATCGGCCAAGTAAAAATAGGCTTCAAGGGACAAACAATTGAGAAGTCAACATATAAGACATTGAATAACTCGTTCTTAACTCTACCTGATGGCTATTTTTCTGTAGGTCAAGATGTTGAATACTATAAAAATATGGTTCAATTGCCAGAATCTACTAGGATGGTATTACTTAAGGGGCTGAAAGACATTGCTTTTGACTCTAGCCTTATAGATTTGGCTCAAGACGAGGACGTTTTTCGTACATCTTTACTCAGGGATGTAAGCTTATCTGTTATCAAAGGACAGTTTGCTAGGGTGCTTGATGGAAGCAACCCGTTGACCGACTTTGAGTTTAAATTCGTCAGACCGGATCAAGAAAAAATGTCCGGTATTGAGTTGAAGTTTAGTGTTAATGTTGGGGATAAACCAACAACAAATATTCATGCGATTATAGGACGTAACGGGGTTGGGAAAACAACGCTTCTAAACGGAATGATTGAAGCAGTGACCAGTAAAGGACAGTCAGTAGCAAAATTCTATGACGTTGAAGGTTGGCGTAATGACCCCATTGATACAGATTATTTCAGTAGTCTCGTATCTGTGTCATTTAGCGCATTCGATCCCTTTTCTCCACCTAGTGAACAGCCAGATCCTTCTAAAGGCACATGCTATTTCTATATTGGGTTAAAGAATGGAGATGACTCTCTCAAGGGATTAGCTGATATACATGAAGATTTTCTTCAAGCGTTAAAAGCATGCCTGAATCAAGTCCCAAAGCGAGCAAGATGGCTTAAAGCGATTGATACGTTGGAGTCGGACGAAAATTTTGCAGGTATGCGGCTAAAAGATCTTGCTAATTATTCGGGTGAAGTTCTTACAAAAAAAGCACGAAAACGTATAAAGAAAATGAGCTCTGGTCATGCCGTGGTTCTGTTAACTATTACGCGATTGGTTGCTACTGTGGAAGAAAAAACTTTAGTGCTGATTGATGAGCCGGAAAGCCATCTTCACCCTCCACTATTATCCGCTTTTGTTCGAGCACTATCTGATTTACTGCTAGATCGTAATGGGGTTGCAATCATTGCAACCCATTCTCCCGTTGTGCTTCAAGAAGTGCCTAGGCGATGTGCTTGGAAGATAAATCGTTCCGGGTTGGAAACAAAACCGCTGAGGCCATCGGTTGAGACGTTTGGAGAGAATGTTGGGATATTAACAAGAGAAGTATTCGGTCTAGAGGTGGTTAAATCAGGGTTTCATGATTTGTTGGTCAAATCGGTTGAGGCTGAGGGAACCTATGAATCTATTGTCGAAGACTATCGAGATGAGCTAGGTATTGAGGCGAGAGCACTCTTAAAAGCTCTTGTTGTAAATCGTGATAGGAGTAAGTAATGCTAAAGCTTAATCCTCCTATAAGTTCCTACCTAGACATGCTAACTCTTTGTCGCAATGGAATCACTGGTAACGCAGGGTTACTACAAAATGTGAATAGTGCATCTAACGTACTACAACAACAAGCCGAACAATATGAAGCCTCAGCGATGACAGGAGAGTTATATACGATTGTTCCGCTTGCCCTTGCCCGTCCAAAAGATGACCCTGTGGTAGTTGGGCATTTAAAGAAGTCGGACTTGGTTAAGCTCTATGACAACTACGTTGTAGGTAAAAGTAAACCGGCAAGGGCTGTATATGATGCTTTAATGATTGCTGCCAACGATAAATGTCCGTTCTGCGGTGGAATAGGCAGACCTAGAAACTTGGATCATTATTTGCCTAAAGCTCATTACCCCCAGTTTTCCATAGTGCCAGTAAATCTCGTCCCTTCCTGCCGCGATTGCAATATGGATGGTAAAGGTCAAGCATTTGCTATTGTCGCGTCAGATCAAGTATTACAGCCGTATTTAGACGATGATAGATTTTTTAGTGAGCAATGGTTGTTTGCTAGTTATCTACCAGGAGCGGCTGATGAGCCTGGAGTTATTGAGTACTTTGTATCACCACCGCAAAACTGGGAGCCAATTGATAAGCAAAGAGTCAAAAAGCACTTCGATGATTTTGATTTAGGATTACGATTTTCAAAGGAAGCTGGCTCCAGGCTTGTCGCTTTACTACCTCAATATGAAGCGTTGCTAGCTGCTCAGGTTGGTAAGGACGTGGCTAAAAATATCATATTTCAAACAGTCATAGATACTTCTCCATTTATTAACCATTGGGAAAGAGTCATGTGTTTGGCTCTAATGGAAGCATTTTGAGTTGGTTTGAAAATCTAACATTTGGGCATTAAATAAGTATCTAATATCTTGATAAAAATTAGATTACCCTTAGCTGCTTAGTACCTGTAACTGACAAACTTCCCTTCGAAGCTTCTTCAATATGTCCGCTCCACCAGACCATCATAGGACGGCGACGATCTATATAGTCGGTACGGTTATAAGCACTTCGTACTTGGTTGTCGTCTACATGGGCTAGGGCCGCTTCAATAAGATCTGATTCAAAGCCCTGCTCGTTAAGCGTGGTACTAGCGAGAGAGCGAAGGCCATGACTAACTAGTCTTTCTCTAAAGCCCATTCTCTTTAACGCCATATTAGCCGTTTGGCTGTTGCAGGGCTTCTTAGGATCTCTGTCTGAAGGGAAGATAAACTCTCGATGCCCACTAATCGGTTTTATAACTTCAAGTAGCGCTAGCATTTGCTCAGTGAGAGGGATGCGGTGCTCTCTTCTTTTTTTCATTCTCTCTGGAGGGATTACCCAAAGGTTGTTCTCCCAATCGATCTCTTCCCATCTAGCTCCGGATGCTTCACTAGGCCTTGTCATAGTGTGTAGCTGCCATTCTAACAAGCAACGAGTAGTTTTCTTGATACTTGCATTTGCAATTGCTCCCATAAGCTCTGGTAACTCTGTAGGGGAAAGTGCGGGCATATTTACTTTTTTCGGTTTCTTAAATGCTGCTTTTATTCCCGTTAATGGGTTTGCTTGGATTAAGCCACAATTAGAAGCGTAATTCATAATCTCATTCAGACGTTGAGATAAACGCTTAACGGTTTCTAAACTACCCTTTGCTTCAATTGGCTTTAGAAGATCTATAACCATCGGTGCATTTATTTCGCGAACTGGCACATTGCTCAAAGAGGGGAAAACATATAGCTCTAGAGAGCGCCAGATATCGACTGCATAACCTGGAGTAACAGAATCTTTTTTTATTTCAAACCAGTTTTTGGATACGTTGATCAAAGTGTGCTCATAAACAGCTAGGGATTCTTCCTTTTTTCTTTTTTTTTCTTCCTGAGGGTCGATACCTTGTGCGATCAGCTCTTTTGCTTCCATAGAACTTTTTCTTGCCTGAACTAGAGAAACATCAGGAAATCTTCCTAAACTCAAGTTAGCCCTTTTACCGCTTATTGGTCTGTAATAGTTTAACAGCCAATTCTTAGAACCACTGGGTAGTACCCGTAGCTTTAGGCCTTGACCATCTGCAAGGTAGTACTCTTTCTCTTTAGGCTTAGCATTCTTAACTTCTGTAGCAGTAAGTGGTTTAGTCTGTCTAGGCATGTGTAGGAACCAGTTTTTAGGAACACGAAACAAAGGTTCCTACATTGGTTCCTAAATGTCAAAGATTCAGTGGAACCTCTTGGGATGTTTGTGGTCGCTAAGTTATTGATTTTACTTTATCTTGGATACAAAAAAAGACGTCCTGAGACGTCTTTAGATTTTGAATTGGTGGAGCTGGCGGGAGTTGAACCCGCGTCCAAAAACCATTCATCATTGGTACTACATGCTTAGTCGATCTTTAAATTCACCAAGTACCTGCGAACCGACACGCCAGTAAGTGACTATCCTGAATTAAATTTCGCCGTTCATCTCTCAGGCGGGAGAATCCGGGCTAGCGCGTTTGGGTTTGATCTCTCGTTGGTCCCCGTCTTACGTGCGGAAGCTAGGGCGAGAGAGCTCTGAGCAGGTTATTAAGCTGCTAGTGCGTAGTTTTCGTCGTTTGCGACTATTTTTTTGCGGCTTTTTACGTGGCCAACCGCCCCACGGCATGCACCTCAGACTGCAAAATTCCTGTCGAATCCTAAATCAGCCCCAAAGTGTTCTTCGCATAGTACCAGAAAAGCGTAACCTGTCTAGACTTGTGCGTTTAAGTGCTTAATATTAGCGCAGCGAACTCTTCATTACGCGAGCTTTTTCTCTCGCCCAATCTTTTTCTTTCAGATCAGTACGTTTATCGTGCAGCTTCTTACCTTTTGCCACACCGATTTTCATCTTCACCCAAGAGCGAGACCAGTAGAGCGAGAGTGCAGCAAGCGTCATACCTTCACGGTTAATTCGACCAAAAAGGTTATCAAGCTCACGACGGCTCATCAATAGTTTACGAACACGTGTAGGGTTCGCCACAACGTGTGTCGATGCTTGGTTAAGAGGAGTAATAGTCATACCACTCACAAAGGCTTCACCATCTCGCATAAATACGTAGCTTTCAGCGATGTTTGCTTTGCCTTCACGAAGTGCTTTAACTTCCCAGCCTTGAAGCTCCATGCCAGCTTCGATTTCATCATCAATGAAATATTCGTGGCGAGCTTTCTTATTGACAGCGATGGTATTGCTACCCGCTTTTTGTTTCGATTTTTTCTTTGCCATAATGGCTGCATTATACGGTCAGGAACTTAGTTAGGAAATCCCTTTATTTGCGCTGAGTGCAAATAAAAGTAAAATTGGTACATGCCTGCTGTTTAGGTGTGCGCTATGAGGAGTCTATATGAAGCAAGTCAGCCGTTCTGCGCTGGTATCGTTCAGTGCTGAACAGATGTTTAAGCTGGTAAATGATGTAGCCAGTTATCCTGAATTTTTACCCGGTTGTTCAGGCTCCCGAGTGATTGAATCCAGTGGTTCTGCCATGGTTGCTTCCGTTGACGTTTCGAAAGCGGGGATTAGTAAAACGTTTACCACTTCAAATGAGCTCGTCAGTGGTGAAGCGATCTTAATGAATTTGGTTGACGGCCCTTTTAAGACATTGAAAGGGGGGTGGTTTTTTACTGCCTTAGACGATAAAGCCTGCAAAGTTGAGCTTAAGTTAGAGTTTGAATTTTCCAGCAAAATGATCGAAATGGCTTTTGGTAAGATTTTTAACGAGCTGACCAGCAATATGGTGAATGCGTTTACTCAACGCGCTAAACAGGTTTATCCGTGCTATGAGTATTGAGTCTGATATGATCCACGTTGAAGTGGTTTACGCTCTCCCATTAGAGCAACGGGTATATACCTTAGTGGTCAATAAGTCGATGACGGTTGAGGAGATCATTAAAGAATCTGGTGTTTTAGAGCAATACCCAGAAATTGATCTGACCAAGAACAAAGTGGGAGTGTTCAGCCGCAACGTGAAGCTCAACGCTACGATTCGTGATAAAGACCGTATTGAAATTTATCGCCCACTGCTTGCAGACCCGAAAGAAATTCGCCGTAAACGCGCAGAGCAAGCCAAAGAATCAGGGGCAGCAGATCCAGTCACTGGCGGTAAAAAGAATCCACTTAGGAAGGAAGATTGAGCGTAATTAGCTTTTAAGATAATCACCTTTTTTCTGGCTGATTTACTTAATGCCAAAACATAAGGGTTGACGCTATGCGTCAACCCTTAAAAATTTCTCGCTTCTCGCTTCTCGCTTCTCGCTTCTCGCTTCTCGCTTCTCGCTTCTCGCTTCTCGCTTCTCGCTTCCTTAATTGATTCCTTCAAAGAAATCAGAGCTAGGTGGGAAGTCACCAGTCACATCGACCAATTGGCCTTTATCGTTGAAATTGACGATCAAGTCCTTCTGCACCGAATCTTTGTGCCCTTCGGTATGGTGGTAAATGTAGTACCAAGTATCAGGATAACCGTTTTCAATTAGCATTGGTGAGCCCATCACGAAGCGTACCTGCTCTTTGGTCATACCAAACTTCAGTTGATCGACGGCTTGTTGCTCAACGTAGTTACCTTGGTTGATGTCAATTCGATATACCAGCTTTTCTACCAAAGAGCAGCCAGTCAACAGTGTCATAGAGAGTGGTACAGCGATTAGCCACTTTTTCAATTGCATACGGATAAATTCTTGTAACGGATATTTCTCAAATTGGGCTGATAATAAACAAGCTGAGCGCTAATGTAAAAAGCTCATCTTGTTTTGAACTGTTTCAGACCACGATTTTTGAATTTAGTTGCAAACTCGTACCAAAATTCCCCTAAGTCGGAACTTTGGCGCTAAGTTGAGAATCAGCCGTAGAATCTATCAAGCCGCAATTAGTAACTCTTTTGCATTCGCCAAGGTTGACTCGGTAATTTCACTGCCGCCAAGTAATCTGGCCAACTCGGATACACGCTGTTCGTTGTCTAATGAATGCATCTGAGTTTCTGTTTTTCCGGCTTTGGTTTGCTTAGCAACAAAGAGCTGTTGATGGCCGCACCCCGCAACCTGAGGCAGGTGAGTGACACACAGAACTTGAGTCGATTCACCAAGCTTACGCAGCATTTTCCCGACGACAGCGGCAGTTGGCCCACTGATGCCCACGTCGACTTCATCGAAGATCAAACTTGGGGTATCGACTTTCTGTGCTGTAATGACTTGAATCGCTAGAGAGATTCGAGACAGCTCACCACCAGACGCTACTTTTGCGATAGGCTGCATCGGCTGACCTGGGTTGGTTGAGACCACAAAACAGACATTATCCATTCCGAGTGGAGAAGGGTGAGTACACTGCTTATCCACTTTAATACAGAATTGCGCTTTTTCCATGCTGAGCTCGTGCATGCTGGCTGTGATTAGCTTGTTGAGCTCTTTAGCGTAGCGACAGCGAGATTTGTGAAGCTTCTCCGCTGAGGTCAGGAAAGCCTGATATTTGGCTTCGACTGCTTGTTCAAGTTCTTCCAGCTTTTCATCGGAGCAATCTAAAGCCTCAATTTGTGACAACAAATCTTGGTGATGCTGATACAGCTCATCTGGAAGTACATGATGTTTACGTGCCATCGACATGACTTTTGAGAATCGTTCTTCAACAAAGGCCATACGAGCAGGATCAACATCTATGTTATCGAGATAGCCACGCAATTCACTGTTGGCTTCTTCGATTTGGATGATGGCTTCTGAGAGCATGTTTGGCAGTTCTGCAAGCGCTTCATCCAATTCAGCAAGCTGGATCAGGGAGCTACTGGCTGATTGGAGAATACCAAGCGCATTAACTTCTTCACCTTCGTAAATAAGCTCGATGGCTTGTTGGCAGGTGGCGGCGAGTTCTCCGCTGTTAGACAATCTTTTGTGTTCCTGTTCGAGTTCTTCATATTCATCCTCGCCAAGAGAGAGCTCGTTAAGCTCTTTGATTTGGTATTCAAGCAGTTGTTTTTGTGCAAGGTTAGCTGCACTATTTTCTTTTAACTGCTTAAGGTTGTTATCGGCCTGGCGCCAATTTTGGTAGGCGTTACGAGTACCTTTTAAAAGGTTTGTATGGCCTGCATATTGGTCCAGCATGGCCATCTGGTAGTCACTTTTCATTAGTTGATGGTGCGCATGCTGACCATGGATATTGATCAGTAATTGCCCAAGAGTTTTTAGTTGTGAAAGTGGTACCGGGCTGCCATTAATAAAGGCTCTTGAACGGCCTTCTTTATTGATGATGCGACGCAAGATACAGTCACTACCTTCCAGCAGATCGTTATCTTCTAGCCAACGCGTTGCGTGAATGTTGTTCTCAAGGGAAAAGGCCGCACTGACTTCGGTTTTCTCTTCCCCCTGACGTACCATGCCGGCTTCCGCCCGACCACCTAAGCAAAGACCTAAAGCGTCAATTGCAATAGATTTACCCGCACCAGTTTCTCCGGTGATGGTGGTCATGCCGTGAGATAGCTCCAGCTGTAGAGATTTAACAATAGCGAAATTATTAACACTTAGATGAGCCAGCATTTTGTTGTACCTGTTTAAATGAACAATACTGTATAAGAAAACAGTATATACTGTTTCTTTATACAGTAAAGGTGGTGATGAAAATTTTTGTGAGCGGGATCAGGAGTGTGCTTTGCTGGTGTGATTGTTGAGTGGGAGCCGTTGAGTTACGAAGGCTTTAAACAAAAAGGGCTGACGATTTTCGTCAACCCTTAAAACTTTTCTCAATTAGAACAATTTGCTCGACCAGCCTAGTTTGTTCCGCAATACATGGTAGTAGCTGTAGTCTTTAGGATGAATGAGCTTAAGAACATTAGGGCTCTGGTAGATGTGGATTTCGTCACCCGGTGAGACAGGTAAAGAAACTTGTCCATCACAACCCACTTCTTGGGTGCCACGGTTATCCGGTGAAACAACCAATTTGATACGACGCTTACTATCAACAACCAACGGGCGGCTCGATAATGTATGGGGGAACATAGGAACGAGCGAAATTGCATTAAGGCTCGGTGACAGAATCGGGCCGCCACCGGACAATGAATAGGCTGTTGAGCCTGTTGGAGTTGAAACGATCAGCCCATCCGCTCGTAGTGAAAAGGCAAAACTTTCATCTATATACACCTCAAACTCGATCATATGGGCAACTTGGCCTGGGTGTAGCACCGCTTCATTCAATGCAGCGTTGTGGCTTTTTATCTGACCGTGGCGATGGACTTCCGCTTCCAGTAAAAAGCGCTCTTCTTCGATGAACTCACCTGCGAGGACTTTCTTCAGCGCCGACTGAAAATCTTCTGGATTGAGATCGGTGAGAAAGCCAAGATTGCCTCGGTTGACACCGATAACCGAAATATTAAATCGAGACAGGACTCTTGCGGCGCCAAGCATATTGCCATCCCCGCCAACCACAATGGCGAGATCGGCGGCTTTGCCTAACTGAATCAGGCTCGCAAAATGTTCACTTGGTACGTCGTCTAGAATTTCAGCCAGTCTGTCGTCAATAAAAACCTGATACCCTTCCGATTGAAGCCAGATATAAAGCTCTCTATGAGTCTGAATGGCTTGCTGATCTCGGGGTTTACCAATGATGGCGATCACTTCAAAAGGCTTTTTCATAGGTTTTCCGCACTAAATAGGCTTGATTCGACAATCTTCATCCCCATAATAATGGCAAGTTAGCTATTTATGCGAATTTTTATGTATCTAAACGCGATAAACGTGACGGTTTAGATACAGATGGAATTGAATTCTGGAGATATCATGAGCAACGAAGAAAACAAGATCAAAGAAGAAGAGCTACAGCAGCAAGACACTACGCAAGAAGTTGAAGCAGAAGTTGTAGGTACTGACGCTGATATCGAATGGAACGAAGCAACTGAACAAGACGAACAAGAGTCTAAGATTGCTCAGCTTGAAGCAGCACTTCTTTCAAGTGAAGCTAAAGTCAAAGAGCAGCAAGATTCTGTTCTGCGTGCTAAGGCGGAAGTTGAAAACATGCGCCGTCGTACCGAGACGGAAATTGACAAAGCTCGTAAATACGCATTGAACAAGTTTGCGGAAGAGCTACTACCTGTTATCGACAACCTAGAGCGAGCGATCCAGGCTGCGGATACAGACAACGAAGCGGTGAAGCCAATTGTTGAAGGTGTAGAGCTGACGCATAAAACGTTTGTTGATGCTGTTGCGAAATTTGGCCTGAAGGAAATTAACCCAGAAGGTGAAGCGTTCAACCCTGAAATGCATCAGGCGATGTCTATTCAAGAAAGCCCAGATCATGAGTCAAACACTGTGATGTTTGTTATGCAGAAAGGCTACGAGCTGAATGGTCGTGTTATTCGTCCTGCCATGGTGATGGTAGCGAAATAACTGCTTAATCCAAACTGATTAAACTTAAAAAAGAGAGGCTTTAGCCTCTCTTTTTTTGATCTCGTCAGAGCTCTCAGAACGACCAAATTAACACATTGATATAGTGAATTATTCTTGGGTTAAAGTTTATACGAAAATTAATTTCCGATTAGAAATATGTAACATTATCGTAAACAAATACTTTATTTTGTAACTTTTGTGTGTATTATGTGCGAACTCTGCCGTAAAACTCGGCGGAATAAACTATAAAATCATAAAATATAAACACAACATTCTGGAGATGAATGATGGATAAATCGCTTTCAAGCAAGATATTTGTAGGCTTGTTCGCTGGCCTACTGATTGGTACTGCGATTCAGTACCTGTTTAGCGGAATTGCTATCTTTGACACTTACCTACTGGGTGCCGCAGAAGGCGCTGGTGGTATGTTCGTATCCCTGATCAAACTTCTTGTTGTTCCACTAGTATACGTTTCTATCGTGTGCGGTATTGTGGACCTGAAAGACATCACTGCGTTTGGTCGCCTTGGTGGTAAAACTTTTGCCCTTTACATCTTTAACACCATCATCGCGATTACTGCGGCACTGACTGTTGGTCTTATTTTCCAGCCGGGTGCTGACGCGAATCTAGCGGGTACGATTTCAGAAACGGTTAAGCTGACGACGACTGAAACACCTGACATTTTCTCACTGGTCGTTAACATCGTACCGAGCAACCCTGTTCAGGCATTTGCTAACGGCGACATGCTGCAAATCATCTTCATGGCAATCCTGACTGGTCTTGCTATCCAAGCGCTCGATTCACGCGGTGGCCCTGCGATCCGTACGTTCAAGATGGCTAACGAAATCATGATGAAGCTAGTTGGTCTAGTTATGAGCCTAGCGCCATACGGTGTATTCGCTCTAATGATTCAATTAGGCGCAACGTTAGACGCGAACACGCTAATGTCTGTAGCCGGCTACGTAGCACTTGTTGTTGCAATGCTAGTATTCTGGATCTTCATCTTCTACCCAATGGCAGTAGGTATCGCGACAGGTACTTCACCAAAGACGTTCCTGCGTGCAACTCGTGAACAGATCCTGTTCTCTCTATCTACAGCGAGCTCTAACGCGACTATTCCTGTAACTATGCGCACTCTGACTGAGAAACTTCAAGTTTCTAAATCAGTGGCAGGTTTCGGTGTACCACTTGGTGCAACAATGAACATGTCTGGTGTATCGATTTACATCGCACTAGCAACTATTTTTGTTGCGAACGCGTTTGGTCAGCCAATCAACACTGCTGACGTGTTCACGCTAGGCCTAACTATCTTGCTTCTGTCTATCGGCGCTGGTGGTGTTCCTGGTGGCGGTGTTGTAATGGTAGGTGTTCTTCTTCACCAACTAGGCCTACCACCTGAAGGTCTTGCAATCATCGCAGCAGTTGACCGTATCAACGATATGTTCTGTACATCTTCTAACGTAGTAGGCGACACAGCTGTAAATACTATCGTTGCTAAATCAGAAGGTGAAATCGGCAAAGAAGAAGTAGAAGCACAACCTGCACAAGCGAATGCTTAATCTATAAAGTGTTAGAATTTGAAAGCGAGGCCAAGTGCCTCGCTTTTTGTTTTTAGCATGTAGTACTGACATTAATTGGGCTTTGAGCATTATCATTCTAGAGAACGAAGATGTAAGTGTTGGAACACCACTTAGCGAAAGTAAGACTTTTAAATCCGGTCTATTCGCTTATCCTCAAATCTTTTTTCACTTTTTTTCACTTCTTCCCTTGAAAAGCTATTTACAGCCCTTATCTATTGGGCATAAGTGAAGCAAACAAAATTATTTTAGTTTGTGAGTAAGGGTTGAAACCCTATTCTCCATCCCCACATAGGGGATATAGCAAAACGAAAATAGAATTTATTCGGAGATAGCCTGATGGGTAAAATCATTGGTATTGACTTAGGTACTACTAACTCTTGTGTTGCTGTTCTAGACGGTGACAAGCCACGCGTAATCGAAAACGCGGAAGGCGAGCGTACAACAGCATCAGTTATTGCATACACAGATGGTGAGACGCTAGTAGGTCAGCCAGCTAAACGTCAAGCGGTTACAAACCCAACTAACACGCTATTTGCAATTAAGCGTCTAATCGGTCGTCGTTTCGAAGACGAAGAAGTTCAGCGTGACATCGAAATCATGCCTTTCAACATTGTTAAGGCTGACAACGGTGATGCTTGGGTTGAGGCACAAGGCCAGAAAATGGCTGCTCCTCAGGTTTCTGCTGAAGTACTGAAGAAAATGAAGAAAACTGCAGAAGACTTCCTAGGTGAGGAAGTAACTGGCGCAGTTATCACAGTACCTGCTTACTTTAACGATGCTCAGCGTCAAGCAACTAAAGATGCTGGCCGTATCGCAGGTCTAGAAGTTAAGCGTATCATCAACGAACCTACTGCAGCAGCTCTAGCTTACGGTCTAGACAAGCAAGGCGGTGACCGCACTATCGCGGTATACGACCTTGGTGGTGGTACATTCGATATATCTATCATCGAGATTGACGAAGTTGAAGATGAGAAAACGTTTGAAGTACTAGCAACTAACGGTGACACACACCTTGGTGGTGAAGACTTCGATAACCGCATGATCAACTACCTAGTTGAAGAGTTCAAGAAAGAGCAAGGTATCGATCTTAAGAACGATCCTCTAGCAATGCAGCGTGTTAAAGAAGCAGCAGAAAAAGCAAAGATCGAGCTTTCTTCTACTTCTCAAACTGACGTAAACCTACCTTACGTAACCGCAGATGCGACTGGTCCTAAGCACATGAACGTTAAAGTGACGCGTGCTAAGCTAGAATCTCTAGTTGAAGACCTAGTACAACGTTCTCTTGAGCCATTGAAAGTTGCTCTAGCTGATGCTGACTTATCTGTAGGCGACATTACTGACGTTATCCTAGTTGGTGGTCAGACTCGTATGCCTATGGTTCAAGCGAAAGTTGCTGAATTCTTTGGTAAAGATGCTCGTAAAGATGTGAACCCTGATGAAGCAGTAGCAATGGGTGCTGCAGTTCAAGGTGGTGTACTTGCTGGTGATGTGAAAGACGTACTTCTACTAGACGTTACTCCTCTGTCTCTAGGTATCGAGACTATGGGCGGCGTAATGACTAAGCTAGTTGAGAAGAACACCACTATCCCAACGAAAGCGAACCAAGTTTTCTCTACAGCAGAAGACAACCAGAACGCGGTAACTATTCACGTTCTTCAAGGTGAGCGTAAGCAAGCGATGTACAACAAGTCTCTAGGCCAATTTAACCTAGAAGGCATTCAGCCAGCACCTCGTGGTATGCCTCAAATCGAAGTAACTTTCGACCTTGATGCGGATGGTATCCTGCACGTATCTGCGAAAGACAAGCAGACAGGTAAAGAGCAGAAGATCACTATCCAAGCTTCAGGCGGTCTAAGCGACGACGAAATCGAGAAAATGGTTCAAGAAGCAGAAGCTAACAAAGAAGCGGACAAGAAGTTCGAAGAGCTAGCGGCTGCACGTAACCAAGCTGACCAAATGATCCACGGTACTCGTAAGCAAGTTGAAGAAGCGGGTGACGCACTTCCAGCTGAAGAGAAAGAGAAGATCGAAGCTGCAATTACTGAACTTGAAGAAGTGAAAGGTGGCGAAGATAAAGAAGCTATCGACGCGAAAGTTCAAGCGCTAATGGCAGCGGCTCAGAAGCTAATGGAAATCGCTCAGCAGCAAGCTCAGGCTCAACAAGCAAGTGCAGAAGCTGGTGAACAGCCTAAGCAAGAAGAAGACGTTGTTGACGCTGAGTTTGAAGAAGTTAAAGACGAGAAAAAATAATTCTCGATTCTGACTTAACTTAAAGTAATACGCGGGCGTTTGAGGTAACTCACACGCCCGCCTGTTTGTAAATACGCTGTCTTTCCAGATAAGCACTTTTGCACAAAGCCTTTATCTAGAACGATACAAACACCAAGCGACAATCGGTCGTTTGCAGTAATAAATTGGTGACGAAGAACATGTCAAAACGTGATTTTTACGAAGTATTAGGCGTAAGCCGAGATGCATCAGAACGTGATATTAAAAAGGCGTACAAGCGCCTTGCAATGAAATTCCACCCAGACCGCAACCAGGGTGATGAGTCTGCTGCAGATAAGTTTAAAGAAGTAAAAGAAGCGTACGAAATCCTACTGGATCCTCAGAAAAAAGCAGCCTACGACCAATACGGTCATGCAGCCTTCGAACAAGGCGGCATGGGCGGCGGTGGCTTTGGCGGTGGTGCTGGTGCTGATTTCGGTGACATTTTTGGTGACGTGTTTGGTGATATCTTTGGCGGTGGCCGACGTGGTGGTGGCCAGCAACGCGCGCAACGCGGTGCAGACCTGCGCTACAACATGGAACTATCACTAGAAGAAGCTGTTCGCGGTGTTTCAAAAGAAATTGAAGTTCCAACGCTAGTTAACTGTGACGTTTGTGATGGCAGTGGCGCGAAGAAAGGCTCGTCCCCTGAAACGTGTGGAACCTGTCACGGTCATGGTCAGGTTCAGATGCGTCAGGGCTTCTTTGCGGTTCAGCAAACCTGTCCTACCTGTCATGGTAAGGGCAAGATCATCAAAGATCCTTGTAACTCATGTCATGGTCAAGGCCGCAAGCAGAAGACTAAAACGCTTAACGTTAAGATTCCTGCTGGTGTTGATACTGGTGATCGTATTCGTCTTTCTGGTGAAGGTGAAGCAGGAGAAATGGGCGCTCCAGCGGGTGACCTATACGTACAGGTTCATGTCAAAGAGCACCACATCTTTGAGCGTGATGGCAACAACCTTTATTGTGAAGTGCCTGTCAGCTTTGCAATGGCTGCACTGGGTGGTGAAGTCGAAGTACCAACACTGGATGGTCGTGTGAACCTGAAAGTACCAACCGAAACTCAAACGGGTCGCATGTTCCGTATGCGCGGTAAAGGCGTGAAGGGTGTTCGCGGCGGTGGCGTTGGCGACCTTATCGTTAAGCTGGTTGTAGAAACTCCGGTAAATCTAAGTACTCGTCAGAAAGATCTATTGAAAGAGTTTGAAGAGTCTTGTGGTGGTGAAGCGGCAACGAAGCACAAGCCAAAAGCGGAAGGCTTTTTCAATGGCGTGAAGAAGTTCTTCGATGACCTGACTAGCTAAAAAAACAAATTCTACATAAAGCCTGCAACTGCAGGCTTTTTTATTGCCAGCAGCTAAGAGGAAACGCTTTATTGCTAGCATCAAGGCTGAGGTAATCAACGTTGTATTCTTGTAAGCAAGAGTCTAAATTTTGTTGGCTGTTTGCTTGCGCTGTCGCTTTGATAATGTACGCCGCATTGGCGCTACTGGTCACACTAAACACAAAGCGACTTTGCTCGGAAAGGCACACCGTACATTTCCCACTCGATATTACCTTATGCCAATCATATTGGCCGTTATAGCTTGATTCTAATTCGAGTTGGATACGGGCGAGATCCGCAATAGCGGTGATGCGGTGAGACTTCCGTACCTGATCCAAATAGCTTGGATAGGCGAACATCGCCAAGATACCAATCAGAGTAACCACGATCAGTAATTCGAGTAACGTCATCCCAATTAAACTTTGTTTACTCTGTTTGCAGTTATTTACGCCAATCACTTCGAGCTCTCCTAGTATCCACCTCTGACCTATTGTTATGCGCTGTTAATATCAAGCCAAGTATGGTTCTCGACACTTTTAAATTTACATAGGGATTTGGGAAATGCCTCGTGGCTTTACGTTACTGGAGTCCGTTGTCACTCTGTCTGCGATGAGTTTGTTACTGGTATGGGCGGTTCCTAATTTTAGCTCAGTTTCTGATACCACTAAGATGATGAGGCTCGCTAAAGAATTGAATGGCTTTGTCTTAATAGCAAAATCTCAAGCGATCTTGCGCCGACAGCCTCTATGGATACATCTCACAAGGTCAGGTGATTCTTGGACGTTGAATTTGACGGACAGCGAAGATGAGGACAATGGTTTAGTTCTTATGCGTTTATCTGGCGAGCCGTTTACTGGCATCGAACTGGCGACGACTTACAGCTCAAATCAAATCAGTTTTGATGCCACACATGGGCGACCCAAGAGCGGGCGGTTTACATTTTACCCTAAGTTATCTTCTGAAACGGTTCTCGAGCTCAGAACTCACTTTCGCTCAGCTATCGTAAGAGTGTGTGCACCTTCGGGCATTACTCTTGGTTATCAGCCATGTTGAGAGGAGGTCAATCGGGTTATAGCTTAATTGAGCTTCTCGTTTCTACTTCGATTTCTCTCATAGTCATCGCTATAGCCGTAACTATGCTTCTCCACAGTCAACGGCTCTCTGCTGCTCACGCCAAAGAGCTGATGTTGCTACAAAGCACGAATAGTGTTCTGCAAATGATGAAGTTAGATTTGTACCGAGCGGGTCATGGTGGAGTACTGGGTGAAAGCGTCCGTTTATCTGGCGCAGCACAAACGTACTACGTCAAACATAGTGAGCATCACACTCTGCTCGCGTTCGCTTACCTGTCAGGCAACTTAGGATCTGAGACAGCATACACGAATGTGGTATATCAGCGGCAGAGCGAATCACAAGAGGTTTTGAGAGTCTGCGCGAAGAAGCTACCAAGAGCTATGTCTGCTTTAGAAGCAGAAAACTTCACCACACATTTTGGTAATACCTGTAACACAGTGTTCGATAGCAATCTTATTGTCGTGACCGAGTTTGAACTGGAGTCCGTGCCTTTAACCAGTGCAGCCCATTCCTCCTCACTACTCAATGTTGAACTCAGTACCTATTTGCGCTTTTCCCCTGAGGTATCGAAGACGCTTGCCATTTCTATTAAACAGAGGAACTGGTGACATGGTGTTTCAGCGAGGTGCTGCAACCCTTCTAATCTCCAGTCTTTTGCTAGCTGGCGTACTCATGATTGTCATGGGCAGTTATAAAGCCTTGTTCTACCAAATGAAACAGAGCCAAAATGAAGTGGAAAGTCGCCGTGCACATTGGCACGCAGAGGGTGGGTTAGAGTGTGCGATTTCCTCTGTTGTTGGAAAACAAGACATACCAGAAGAGCTGAATGACTGTCAGCTCCAACTGAGTTTGGATGCGCTTAAGATAGAAACGGGAACACCACATATTATTCGTGCAACCAGTGGTTTCTTAACCTTAAGTAAATCGTTTCTTCTGCCTGAACTTCAAATCAAAAGTCCAATCACTACAACCTCTCATTTATTGGTGAATGGTGGACTCAACATAGCGCCGCACGTGTATCAACGCGTTAGCGAGTTCCGCTGGGCGTGTACTTCGGTTCGTTATCAAAATACTTTCTATGCGCATAGCTATGACACCATACACCCATATCAAGCAACCGATATCTCTCGCTACTTTCCTGAGAGTCATGGCTCAGGTTTGCATCAGTGCAGCACAACTCACTACACCGATTTCAGTTGGCAGCTCCCTTTAACTCAGAATGACTTCGAGCATGTGGAGCAACTTGATGTATTTCAGGAAGTTTTTAATGTGCCACGTAGCCATTGGTTTGAGGTTATGTCAGACACCAGCTTGTTCGGTTATGTGCCAAATGAGCTTAAAAGTACCATGCCACGCTTATCGAACGAGTTACCCAGTGCGAAATATATAGAAAATTGCGGTCAACAGATTACAAATCTTATCAAAGCATCTCATGAGCTTATTTGGGTATACGGTAGCTGTGAACTTAGCGCAGATGACCTGCAATCCATAAACCTTGCCATTGATACGCATTTGAATGGAGGCTTGATACTGGTGCTTCACAATGGCATAGCTTCAATTTCAGGAAACCAAGCATTGAAGGCCATGATTTATCACTTTGTTTCTGAGACGCCGTCAGCAGGGTTTGTTGATTGGGCGCAATCAAACAACAATCTATTGCTATCGACACTGATAGAATCCTTGAACGTGCACACAGTCGAGCAACACAGAGTGAGCTACTTTCAGAATGGAAATGTCTACCCATTAGGTGGTTTAGTATTGGATGCTCCTGATAGCTACGCTTTGATCAACAATGCTTTATACATGCAGTTCAATAAAGATGTCACGGCCTCGGCTGCTCGACATTTCCATAAGGTCAAATGGAGCAATGGCAGTTGGCATGATTTCTAACCAGAAAGGTGTCAGCTTATTTGAGGTGCTATTGGCTCTCTTGCTTGTCAGCGGCAGTGCTGTCGGTTTAGTCAAATTACATACCTATATTGAAATGAAATCCGATTGGGCTGAACGGTCCATTGAAGCGCTCTACTTGGCAGAGTCTGAGCTTGAACAATTCACCACGCATGGATCAACGGTGAAGGGAGGACGTTATCTATTCGACGATATAGAACAAGATGCCTGCTATTCGCAAACTCAGTGTCAGCCGTTATCGGCTGATTATTTTCAAACGCGATGCGAGGCTCGCTCCTCGTTACAAAATGGGATTGAAGTTAAGCACATTACCGTGGAAGTGTGTTGGTTCGATCGCCATGGAAAACAGCAATCCATTGAGCTAATGACATCAGTTTCCAAATTCAATGAATTTAGTATGTAGGGTATTTTATAATCAAAATTTATTATTGATATTTTACTTAAAAGCGTTCTCTATATTTTTCAAAATGGTTTCAAATCTGTTTCATTATATGGGTGGCTAGTGTTTTTACTTTGTTGCGTAGTAATGGCAATTTTGCAAAATATGTCTCCAAATATGGAAAAACTTCTGGAATCTTGTGCTTTTGAGGGGGCAATTTAATAAAATGTGTAGCTGAAAAATAGGTCGTCACAACAATTATTACAGGCCTAAGGCAACAACATCACATATGGAGTTACCATGAGTAACCAAGCAGTAAATAAAGCACCATTATCCAAGCCGAATGGCATGGATCGCTTTCTTAATTTTATAGAACGAGCTGGTAATAAAATCCCGGATCCGGCCATTCTGTTCTTCTGGGCACTGATCATTACTTGGGCTGCGTCTGCACTTTTGTCGAATGTTTCTTTCGACCTTCTAAACCCTCGAACTGGCGAAGCTCTTACTATCACTAACCTTCTGACAGGCGAAGCACTAGCAAGTTTCCTTGCTAACATGGTGACAACGTTCACTGGCTTTGCACCACTTGGTATCGTTCTAGTAGCGATGTTGGGTGTAGGTGTTGCCGATTCTTCTGGCTTCATCACCACTGGCCTTAAGAAGATGCTGAACTTCACGCCAGCAAAACTTCTTACTCCAATGCTAATTCTTGTAGCAATCGTATCGCACACTGCTGCGGATGCAGGCTACGTTCTGGTTATTCCACTTGGTGGTATCATCTTCCACGCAGCAGGTCGTCACCCTCTAGCGGGTATCGCGGCAGCGTTCGCAGGTGTATCAGGTGGTTTCTCTGCAAACTTCATCCCTTCAGGTATCGACCCTCTACTAGCTGGCTTTACTCAAACAGCGGCACAAGTTCTCGATCCTGAGTACGTGGTTAACCCTCTAGCGAACATCTTCTTTACTGGTCTATCTTCAGTAATCATCGTTGCTATTGGTTGGTATGTAACTGAGAAAATCATCGAGCCACGCCTAAAGAACACTCCAATCGACGAAGACGCAGAGAAAGCACCAGATCTAGGTTCTTTCACTGAGCTTGAGTCGAAAGCGTTCCGTTACGCGGGTTGGGCTATGATGGCGGGTATCGCACTTCTTGTTGTGGCGCTTATCCCAGAAAATTCTGCACTGCGTTCACCGGAAGGTGAGATCACTGCGTTCTCTGCGCCAATCATGAAGTCTATCGTTCCGTTGATCTTCATCCTGTTTATCATTCCGGGTTACGTTTACGGTCGCGTTTCTGGCACGTTCAAGACAAGTAACGACATCATCAAAGCAATGGCGGATACCATGTCTACGATGGGTGCATACATTGTAATGTCGTTCTTCTGTGCGCAGTTCCTATCTGCATTCGCGCAATCAAACATCGGTACGATGCTAGCGCTATACGGTGCGGAAGGCCTGAAAGCGATGAACCTATCAGGTGAAGCAACAATCATCGGTATGATTCTTCTAACGGCTTCTGTAAACCTTCTAATCGGTTCTGCATCAGCGAAATGGGCACTGATTGGCCCAATTCTGGTGCCTATGCTAATGGCTGTTGGTATTTCTCCAGAGCTATCTCAAGCGGCATACCGTGTGGGTGACTCTGTATCGAACATCATTTCACCTCTGATGGTATTCTTCCCTCTAGTCGTGGTTTACTGTCAGCGTTACGTGAAGTCGACTGGTATTGGTACGCTAGCGTCATTAATGATGCCATTCTCGATTGCTATGCTAATCGGTTGGTCAATCTTCCTAGTGGCTTACTGGATGTTAGGCATTCCGCTAGGTATTCAAGCACCATACACTTACACAATGTAAATACCGTCAGATTTGGCGCTGTAGCTTTGTTAACTGCGCAAGTTCACCGGAGCGACGGCCGCTCTAATCACATAGAGCCTCTAGGTGATTAGGGCTGAACTTTCTTGTTGCCTAGCTACAACACCAACTATTTAGGTATTAGGATTTTAGAAGCGCTGGTCGAAAGACTGGCGCTTCTTTTTAGTGCTAAGAAGTAGTTTATGTGAGGTGCTCTGCGTCCTGCTTTCACTTCCGCGTTCATACGGGTAGAATTTGCTACCCCTAGCCGTTTACTTATACAACCGGAGCTTCCTTTTGTCAGATTCACAGTTTTCCCCTCAAGACGAGTTTTTCATGCGCCGTGCTATGGAGTTGGCAGCTCAGGCCGAAGCCGAGGGAGAAGTTCCAGTTGGTGCTGTATTAGTGAAAGATGGTGAGATCGTAGCTGAAGGTTGGAATCAGTCAATTGGTCATCATGATGCGACGGCTCATGCTGAAATGCAGGTATTGCGCAAAGCAGGCCAAGTACTGGAAAATTACCGACTGTTGGATACAACATTATACGTCACGCTAGAGCCATGCCCTATGTGCGCGGGGGCTTTACTCCACAGCCGAGTGAAACGCATTGTTTATGGTGCCTCTGATCTAAAAGCTGGAGCGGCAGGAACAGTACTTAACTTGTTTGAACACCAGGCGGCGTATCACTATGCCGATATTGAGCAAGGGTTGATGGAAGAAGAGTGTCGAGGCCAGCTTCAGGCGTTCTTTAAACGTCGTCGTAAAGAGAAAAAAGCGCAAAAACAGATGAAGCGTTCAGAAGGGTAGGGTTTTCAGCAAACACCCGATTCAAGGTGTTTGCCAACTGGGTTATGCACAAATTAGTTGCATAAAAGCTCGATGACGGGCAATGACTTTCTTCTTGTTATTGCTGAGCATTCTTTTACGGCGGTTTGCCGCAACGGTTTTATTAAGGCGTTTTGACTGCATTTTACGTCTACGCATAAAACAACCTCCTACTGTGGGTTAGAACTGTATGATTGCTTTCTGTATCGAAGGCATTGATTACGTTATGTAACTCGTCTTTTACCAGCCAATTGTTACCATTTAAATAATGCTACCGAAAAGGCTGGCTCACGATACTATGTTTGGGTCAGGCAAGTAAAATTCAAGTGCCCAATCATTAATCAATGATTGGGCACTTGAATGGTTTGTTTCTATTCTTGTATTTCTTCAACTGGGGCAGCTGAAGATACCGCTGGCGCCGCTGAGATAGCGCTGTCTGGCACTTCAATCACGGCAAGATCATCAATGTTGACATCACTGTTGTCCGTAGTCTGCTGTTCGACATGGCCGATGATACTCTGGTAATAGCGGCGAATATTCTCGACGTAGTTTCTCGCTTCATCACCGCGTGCATAGCCATAGCGGGTTTGGCTGTAGTACTTTTTCTGGCGCAGCAACGGTAGGCGATCTTTCACGTCAGCCCATGCATCTGGGTTACCGCCTTGCTTCTTCGTAAGTCTTCGGGCATCCATCATGTGACCATAGCCGACGTTATAGGATGCAAGGGCAAACCAAATTTTTTCATGCTCATCAATGGAGTCGGGGATGCGAGACACCATTCGTCGCAGGTAATCAACACCTCCACGAACTGACTGCTTAGGATCGAGACGATTGGTTACGCCAACACTTTTAGCGGTTGGCAGTGTCAACATCATCATGCCTCGTACACCTGTCGGAGATTTAGCAAGCGGGTTCCAGTGTGATTCCTGATACGCCAGTGCAGCCACGAGTCGCCAGTCAAACTCATCTGAGTATTCTTTAAACAGAGGTGACCATTGTGGAAGCTTAGAGTCGAGCGCACGAATAAAAGCGCGGGTATCCACGTAATCGAAGCTGCCAATATGACCGATATACTTTTCTTCTAAAGAGGCTAGGTGACCAGATTGTTTGGTGTAGCCGAAGAATTCGATCATAAGTGCATAAAGGCTTTCATCTTCAGAACGACGAACAAACCAAGAGATTGGCTGATCTTCTGTCAGCTCGAATGCGAGCGCAATATCTGGGTAGATACGTTGTGATAAAGAGACTTCGACTGAATCGGCAACAGTGAACATCAGCTCTCCATCAGAGACTTGTTTTAGCAGATCACTCACTTCAGCATCTGGGTCAACTTCAAAGGCAAAGTCAGGGTGCTCTTCTTGTTTGATGGCGCTCAGAGTTTGTTTAACGTGAGAGTCACTGATGATTTTAAGGATAGGAAGCTCTTCACCATCATCTGTTGGTACGGGTTGGATATTGAGGAGTTGCTCTAGGTTGCGTGGTCGTTTCTTACCTTTTTTATACACAACTTGCTGGCTGACGTAGTAGTAAGCGGGGCCAGGTCGGAATCGCTCCATACGTTCAGGTGACTGAGTCAAACCTGCAGCAATAATGTCGATTTCACCTTTGGCTAGCGCAGGATATAACGACGAGATACGGTAGGCTGGTTTCATTTCCAACTGCACACCAAGCTCATTGGCGAATTCGCGGGCCAGTTCGTAATCCAAACCGGCAGGGCCATCAGGACCGATATAGTAAGACAGCTGGTTATTCAGAGTTCCGACACGTAACACACCACGCTCACGTATCTGGTCTAAATCACTTTTGGGCTCTGACTCAATCTGACAGCCGGATAACATCAATACAGAAAACAGCAAGGCGCTGATTGATGTCCAACGGTTCAAGTAATGCTTCTTCATTCACATCATTCTCATACTTCCAGTAGGGCATTTATATCAAAGTGTCATAACAAGGCAAGACAATCAGAGTCACTTCGGGTTAAAGATTTAAAATTGGGATTTTTGCTGTAATTCAAATTTGACGAAAAAAATGACGCAAACGGTTGCTTTTGGTGTTACATCACAAAAATAATTCCTTTATAATGCGCCCGCAAAGGAGAGGTGAAATCGGCATAGGTTTTTAATCCTTAGGGAATAGCTTCGAAGTAAAACAGTCTAACCCACTGAATTTATTCCAATATCACCTTAATCAATTGCATAAGAGACCTAAGCACATGAGAATTTTGCGTGGCTCCCCAGCTCTTTCTGAGTTTCGTGTTAACAAGCTTCTAGAGCTTTGTCGTGAATTAAGCTTACCTGTAACAGGTATTTACGCTGAGTTTGCTCACTTTGCTGAATTATCAGCAGATCTTGATTCTCAAGAAGTTGAGAAGTTGGAAAAGCTCCTAACTTACGGTCCTACAATTGAAGAGCACGAGCCTGCAGGTCTTCTTCTACTTGCTACTCCTCGCCCTGGCACTATCTCGCCTTGGTCTTCAAAATCGACTGACATTGCTAATAACTGTGGTCTAGATAAAGTCGTTCGTCTAGAGCGTGGTACGGCTTACTACATCGAAACATCAGCAGAACTTTCTGAGCTTCAACTCGTTGAGCTAAAGGCTATCCTTCACGATCGCATGATGGAAGTGGTTTTCACTGACTTTGGCTCTGCCGCTGCACTTTTCCAAGTTGCGGAACCAGCACCAGTTGCTGATGTTGACCTACTTAATGGCGGACGCACTGCGCTTGAAAATGCAAACGTTACCCTAGGTCTAGCTCTTGCCGATGACGAAATCGAATACCTTTACGATGCGTTCGTAAACAAGCTAGATCGTAACCCAACTGACATTGAGCTAATGATGTTTGCACAGGCGAACTCTGAGCATTGTCGCCATAAAATCTTCAACGCAGACTGGACTATCGACGGTGTTAAGCAAGAGAAGTCTCTGTTCAAGATGATCAAGAACACATTCGAAACGACACCTGAAAACGTACTGTCTGCATACAAAGATAACGCAGCGGTAATGGTAGGTTCGGATGTAGGTCGTTTCTTCCCGAACCCAGAAACTCGCCAGTACGGTTACAACCAAGAGAAAGCGCACATCCTAATGAAGGTGGAAACGCACAACCACCCAACCGCTATCTCTCCTTGGCCGGGTGCTTCCACAGGTTCAGGCGGTGAAATCCGTGATGAAGGCGCGACAGGTATTGGCGGTAAGCCAAAAGCCGGTCTAGTAGGTTTCACTACATCTAACCTACGTATTCCTGGTTTTGAACAGCCATGGGAAACAGACTTCGGTAAGCCTGGTCGCATTGTTAACGCACTAGATATCATGCTAGAAGGCCCACTTGGTGGCGCGGCGTTCAACAACGAATTTGGTCGTCCAAACCTACTTGGTTACTTCCGTACTTACGAAGAGAAAGTTAACTCTCACGCAGGTGAAGAGGTTCGTGGTTACCACAAGCCAATCATGATTGCTGGTGGTATGGGTAACATCCGTGACGAGCACGTACAGAAGAAAGAGATCCCAGTCGGTGCAAGCCTAATCGTTCTTGGTGGTCCTGCAATGAACATCGGCCTTGGTGGCGGTGCAGCATCTTCAATGGCGTCTGGTCAATCCGCAGAAGATTTAGACTTTGCTTCAGTACAGCGTGAGAACCCAGAGATGGAACGTCGCTGTCAGGAAGTGATCGATCGTTGTTGGCAGCTTGGCGAAGAGAACCCAATCGCATTCATCCACGATGTGGGCGCGGGCGGTATCTCTAACGCACTTCCAGAGCTTGTAGACGATGGCGAGCGTGGTGGTATCTTCCAACTGCGTGACGTACCAAATGACGAACCAGGTATGAGTCCACTTGAGATCTGGTGTAACGAATCTCAAGAGCGTTATGTAATGGCAGTTGCGCCAGAGAATATGGAAGTATTCGATGCAATTTGTAAGCGTGAGCGCGCACCATACGCAGTAGTGGGTGTGGCAACAGAAGAGCGTGAACTGAAACTTGAAGATTCACACTTCGACAACACGCCAATCGACATGCCGATGGATGTGCTTCTTGGTAAAACACCTAAGATGCACCGTGATGCGAAAACGCTAAAAGCGAACAACCCAGCGGTTAACCGTGATGGTATTGAGCTAAACGAAGCAGTGGATCGTGTTCTACGTCTACCAACGGTTGCAGAAAAAACATTCCTAATCACTATCGGTGACCGCACGGTGACTGGTCTTGTTGCGCGTGACCAAATGGTTGGCCCGTGGCAGGTTCCAGTAGCAAACTGCGCGGTAACCGCAGCAAGCTACGACACTTACCACGGCGAAGCAATGTCGATGGGTGAGCGTACGCCAGTTGCTCTACTAGACTTCGGTGCTTCAGCTCGTCTAGCGGTGGGTGAGGCAATCACTAACATCGCAGCGACAAACATCGGCGATATCAAACACATTAAACTGTCTGCAAACTGGATGTCTCCAGCCGGTCACCCAGGTGAAGATGCTGGTCTTTACGAAGCGGTTAAAGCGGTAGGTGAAGAGCTATGTCCAGCACTTGGCCTAACTATCCCTGTGGGTAAAGACTCAATGTCGATGAAGACCAAGTGGGAAGAGAACGGTGAGCAGAAAGAAGTTATTTCACCACTATCTCTGATCATCACTGCGTTTGCTCGTGTTGAAGATGTTCGTAAGACAATCACTCCGCAATTACGCACAGACAAAGGTGAAACATCACTGGTTCTTATCGATCTAGGTAACGGTCAAAACCGTCTAGGCGCAACAGCACTAGCACAGGTTTATAAGCAGCTTGGTGACAAACCAGCAGACGTAGACAACGCAGCACAACTAAAAGGTTTCTACGAAGGCGTTCAAGCACTTGTTGCGAACGATCAAGTTGTGGCTTACCACGATAAGGGTGATGGCGGTCTATTCGTTACTCTAGCTGAAATGGCATTTGCGGGTCACTGTGGTGTTAAAGCGGACATCGCTAATCTAGGTGATGACGCACTAGCAGCGTTATTTAACGAAGAGCTAGGAGCAGTACTTCAGGTTAAGAATGATGATCTAGACGCTGTACTTTCAACGCTAGCTGCGAACGGCCTTGAAGCATGCTCACACGTAATTGGTTCTGTTGAAGCATCTGACGAGCTAGTGATTGCTTCTGGTGACACAGTAGTTCTAGAGCGTAACCGTACTGAACTACGTACTATCTGGGCTGAGACTACGCACAAGATGCAAGGTCTACGTGATAACCCAGCATGTGCTGACCAAGAGCACGAAGCGAAGAAAGACAACTCGGATCCAGGTCTGAACGTCAAGCTAAGCTTCGATGTGAACGAAGACATCGCCGCGCCTTACATCGCGGGTTCTATGGTAAATACTGGTGCTAAGCCTAAGATGGCAATCCTACGTGAGCAGGGCGTTAACTCTCACGTTGAGATGGCAGCAGCGTTCGACCGTGCAGGCTTTGAAGCGACTGATATCCACATGAGCGACATCCTAACGGGTCAAGCTGTTCTTGAAGAGTACCAAGGCCTTGTTGCTTGTGGCGGTTTCTCTTACGGTGACGTACTAGGTGCGGGTGAAGGTTGGGCGAAGTCTATCTTGTTCAACGAGCAAGCTCGCAACCAGTTCGAAGGCTTCTTCCAGCGCGAAAATACTTTCTCTCTAGGTGTGTGTAACGGCTGTCAGATGTTATCGAACCTCAAAGAGCTAATCCCAGGTGCAGATCTGTGGCCACGCTTTGTTCGTAACGAATCTGAGCGTTTCGAAGCTCGTTTTAGCCTAGTGGAAGTTCAAAAGTCTGATTCTGTATTCTTCGACGGCATGGCAGGTTCTCGTATGCCAATCGCAGTGTCTCACGGTGAAGGCCGCGTAGAAGTACGTGATGCTGACCACCTAGCTGCAATTGAAGCATCAGGCACGGTTGCAGTTCGTTACGTGGACAACCACGGTAACCCAACGCAGCAATACCCGAACAACCCGAACGGTTCACCCAACGCAATCACAGGTCTAACGACTCAAGATGGTCGCGTAACTATCATGATGCCACACCCTGAGCGTGTATTCCGCACAGTAGCGAACTCATGGTCTCCAGAAGGTTGGGGCGAGAATGGCGCTTGGATGCGTATGTTCCAAAACGCACGTAAGAACATCGGTTAATCGACTTTAATCGTCACTACAAAGTAAACGCGCAGATCGTAAGGTCTGCGCTTTTTTATTTGTTGAAAAATCTATAGCCAAGGGCTCTTTTTTGCGCTCTAATACCGCGCTTGCCAAGGGATGGCTAAATCCCTCAATACTCCATTAGAATCCCTTAGGAAATGAATATGTCGAACAACAAAAAATTTGCCATTCGTGTGACTGAAAAGCGTAACGGTTGGTGTGCAGAAATTACTCGCCAAGTGACTTCACGTAAAACATCTGTATCTAAGCGAGAAGCAGGCTTTGAAACAGAAGCTCTAGCGCAAGAATGGGCGGAGAAAGAGCTAGCTGGTTTTATTCAAAACCAAGCGGCACGTAACGAACGAAAAGGCGAAGCACGTAAAGTTCGTGTTGAACGTGAAGAGCGCCTAGCGCAAGAAGCCGCTGAAAAGAAAGCTCGTTACGAAGAAGCGAAGCGCGCAGCTGCGGCGCAAGCTGAATTAGATGATGAAGATGACTTTTTCGACGAAGAGTAATTACTTCTAATGAAAAACCGCCTGCTTAGGCGGTTTTTTGTATCCGATAACGCTTTGATTAGCGAAATTGTCCAGCTTCTGGTAGGAAATCAAAACCTGCGGAAGCGAGTTTAGTCTCCAGTGCTGACTTATCGATATCAAAATACGTAGCCAGCTTATCTAAATCACCACCAAAGTCATCTCGTAGTTTCATGTTGACGATGCTCATCAGCATTATTGGATCCATCGTCTCAAAGTTCGCCAAATTCATTATTTATCCTCGAAATCTGAAATCAGCAGATTAGCTGCTGCAAACGCTGCTTTGTCTCTTACATTTTGCGGTAGGCTAGTATCCGCCGCAATATCGTTTAACGCTCGTAGTGAGCAAGCAATCGCTTTAGGTACATAGGATTGGTCGCCACTGCCGATTTGCGCGTAGAGCTCGCGGACCAAGTCGCAGCAATCATATACTTTCATGTTGTTAACCTAATAATTAAATGAGAACTGCTCTCAAATATACACAGGCTATCAATGAAACTCAAAGCAGCTGTTTGTTCTGGCTCAAACTCTAGGCTGGGCTGCTGGATCTTTATTCGCTTTGGCTTAGTTTTGCAGTTGTTGTTCAAGCTGGAAAGTTACTTCTGGCGCCAGTTGTAACTGCTTGGCTAACTCCTGCAAATAGGTTTTCTCCATGAAATTCTGTTCATCGACAACAATTAGAGACGCGAGATAAATCTCTGAAGCTTGTTGTGGCGACTGAGCGAGCCGAGCAATTTCGCTTGGATCGAGAGGTTTGTTTAGCTCATTGTGTAGCATGGTCTGTAACCCAGCATCCGCACCTGCTTCTTTCAGCGTGGATTCTATGCGCTGCATTTCTTCTGCATCGACATGACCATCAGCTTTTGCAGCAGCAATCATAGCTTTGATGATGAGCTCGCTATGGATAGCATCGTGGGCATTAAAATCTTCTTGTGATGAAGCGGTACTTTGTTTGCCCTGCCAGTTATTGTAAACGGTATAAGCCAGTGCCCCTAAAGCCGCCGCACCACCAATTTTGAGTGCATTTTTACTGACCTTTTTGCCAAGTTTTTTACTTTTTTTAGACCCCATGAGTAGGTTGACTAAGCCACCACCCACAGCACCTGCACCGAGGGACTTTAGCGTGTTCGAACCGGACTGTTGCTGCACTTTTTGTTGACCCTGACGAACAAGGTCTGAGTTTAACGCTTGATTTAATAAACCTTTCAAATCCATTCCGGACCTCCTTAGTTTTGTTCAGACTAAATCAGGTGAGATGAATAGAAGATTAATACGTGATAACAAAAAGGCGAGCATTCAGCTCGCCTTTTCATATATCGTTTTCCGAAATGTTATTCTTGGGCGTACCCATGAATTCCCAGTAGCTTGCCATCAAGATAAGCTTCCTTCTCATCTTTCATTACCAAACGTTCTTCAACTAGCCACTGTACGACCAGAGGATAAATCTTATGTTCTTGCGTTTGAACACGTTCGGTTAATGTCTCAACTGTATCTTCATCGAAGATAGGCACTTTAGCCTGTAGGATTACCGGCCCACCATCCAGTTGTTCAGTAACAAAGTGAACACTGGTGCCGTGTTCTTCATCTCCGGCATGAATGGCTCGCTGGTATGTGTTCAGGCCTGGGTATTTCGGTAGTAGAGAAGGGTGGATATTGATCATTCGACCTCTGTAGTGGCGAACGAATTCGCCACTTAAGATGCGCATGTAACCCGCGAGTACAATGACATCTGGCTTGTATTCATCAATCTGCTTCATCAATTCATGATCAAACGCGTCGCGTGTATCGAATGATTTCGGATCCAAAGAATGTGCGGCTGCACCTGCTTTCTTAGCACGCTCTAAGCCATAAGCTGTTGCTTTGTTTGAAAAAACAGCGGTCACTCGGCCAGTACTGATCTTGGTTTCACAAGCATCAATAATCGCCTGTAAGTTCGAACCATTTCCTGAAACTAAAACAACAATACTCTTCATAATTTATTTGATCTCTACTTGTTCTTCATCTGCACTTGCATTGGCGATTTCACCAATAATCCATGCTTTCTCGCCTTCTGCTTCAAGCAACGCCACTGCCGCGTTTGCTTGTTCTTTTGGCAGCGCAATCACTAGACCAACACCGCAGTTGAATGTGCGGTACATTTCATGAGTGGTCACATTGCCTTTTTCTTGCAGCCAGTTGAAGATCACCGGCCATTCCCAGCTATTGCCATCGATAACGGCTTTGGTGCCTTCAGGCAGGACGCGAGGAATATTTTCCCAGAAACCTCCGCCAGTGATGTGAGAAATGGCATGGATATCATGCGCTTCAATCATTTTAAGCGCAGATTTAATGTAAATTTTTGTTGGCTCTAGTAAGTGCTCACCAATAGTACGACCCGCTAACTCTTCGTTTTTATCCGCGCCTGATACTTCGAGAATCTTACGAATGAGTGAATAGCCATTTGAGTGAGGACCACTTGAGCCTACCGCGATAAGTGCATCACCTGCCGCGACTTTGCTGCCATCGATAACGTCTTCTTTTTCAACTACGCCGACACAGAATCCCGCGACGTCATAATCTTCGCCTTCGTACATGCCCGGCATTTCAGCGGTTTCACCACCAATTAGAGCACAGCCAGCTTGAATACAACCATCTGCAATACCAGTAACGACATCGGCAGCAGTGTCTACGTCCAGCTTGCCAGTTGCGTAATAATCTAGGAAGAATAGCGGCTCAGCACCTTGAACAATCAAGTCATTAACGCACATAGCGACAAGATCGACGCCGATGGTGTCATGTTTGTTCATATCCAGTGCAAGGCGTAGTTTTGTACCAACACCATCAGTACCTGAGACAAGTACCGGCTGCTTATATTTTGTTGGTAGCTCGCACAAAGCACCAAAACCACCAATACCACCCATTACTTCTGGGCGACGAGTACGTTTAACGGCACCTTTGATGCGGTCTACTAGTGCGTTACCTGCATCGATATCTACGCCAGCGTCTTTATAGCTAAGAGAAGTGTTATCAGCACTCACAAGGAAGTCCTCAGTTTGAAAGTTGGATATGAAATCGGCGCTATTCTAACAGCGGACAAACCAATATAGCAAACGTTTGCGCTGGTTTTTTCTTTTGTTCTATCGCAAGAAATTGAGAACGAAATCGTTTATAATCTGAAGGTTTGTTTAAAAATCACCTATGTATCCGGAGATGGAAATGAAAGTTGTTGAAGTAAAACACCCTCTTGTTAAACACAAACTTGGTCTAATGAGAGAAGGTGAGATCAGCACTAAGCGCTTTCGTGAGCTAGCAACTGAAGTTGGTAGCCTACTGACTTACGAAGCAACTGCAGACTTTGAAACTGAGAAAGTAACCATTGAAGGTTGGAATGGTCCAGTAGAAGTAGACCAGATTAAAGGCAAGAAAGTAACGGTTGTGCCAATCCTGCGTGCAGGTCTTGGTATGATGGATGGTGTTCTTGAGCATATGCCAAGCGCACGTATCAGTGTTGTTGGTATCTACCGCGATGAAGAAACACTAGAGCCAGTACCATACTTTAACAAGCTTGCTTCAAACATGGATGAGCGTATTGCTCTGGTTGTTGACCCAATGCTAGCTACTGGTGGTTCGATGATCGCTACGATCGATTTGCTGAAAGAGAAAGGCTGTAAGTCTATCAAGGTTCTTGTGCTTGTTGCTGCTCCAGAAGGTATTGAAGCGCTAGAAAAAGCACACCCAGATGTTGAACTGTTCACTGCGGCTATCGATGAGAAGCTAAACGACAAAGGCTACATCGTTCCTGGTCTTGGTGATGCAGGCGATAAGATCTTCGGTACAGTATAAATCGAAGATTGAAAGAAAATTATAAAGGGAGCCATTGGCTCCCTTTTTTACGATCATGTTGCGCTAAACGACTATTTCTTCAAACTTAATGTACCGCCTGTACGAGGCTTGTTCGATGGTCGCTGAGCGGGCTTATCTGACTTTGGCTTGTAGACGCTTTTGCCTTTATTGGTGCTCGGTTTAGATTTGGAATCGGATTTTCCTCCCCGCCCTTTTTTAGAATTAGGAGCATGGCGAAATTCTTCGGCATTTTTGCCTTTGAAGGTGCGCTGCTTTTGATTACGGCGAGCTTTCGACTCCTGATTTTCTTCACGACTGTCAAATAGCTTGGCGTCAGTCGCTTTGCGAATGTTGCGACCACGTGCATCCACTTTTGAGGCGTCTTCCGTGCCACTCGATGACTCACACATAGCGAGAATTTCTCCGATCTCGTCGTCGCTTAGGTAGCGCCACTGACCGTTCGGGATTCCATCGAGGGTGATATTCATAATGCGAACGCGACGAAGCTTGAATACTTCGTAACCCAGAGCTTCACACATACGACGAATTTGTCGGTTCAGGCCCTGAGTGAGGACAATGCGGAAAGAGAACTTTGTTTCTTTACTGACTTTACACGGAAGCGTTGTGGTATCGAGGATATCCACACCCGAGCTCATTTTTTTGATGAACTGTTCAGTAATGGGTTTATCGACACGGACAACATACTCTTTTTCGTGATTGTTGCCGGCACGGAGAATCTTGTTGACGATATCACCGTCATTGGTCAGAAAGATCAAGCCATCAGATGGTTTGTCTAGACGACCGATAGGAAAGATACGCTTCTTGTGGCCAATGAAATCAACAATGTTGCCGGGAATATCACGTTCTGTGGTACAGGTGATGCCAGTCGGCTTATTCAAAGCGATATAAACAGGCTTGTCTGTTACGGCGCTGATCGGCTTATCATCAACGCAAACATCGTCGCCCGGTAGAACTTTAGTCCCCATTTCAGGGATTTTGCCATTAATCGTGACACGACCTTGTTCAATCAGGCGGTCGGCTTCGCGGCGTGAGCAAAAGCCCGTCTCACTAATGAATTTGTTTAAGCGTTTGGGATCTTGTGACATGTTGTTCTCTCTAACGTTTCACAACGGCATTAATCTAAAAATGAAAAAGCAGCCCGTTAGGCTGCCTGAACATTCTAGCACTGTTATGTCATCTGAGTAAGTTTAATATTACCTAGAAGATATAGTGGTTAACCAAGACGCTTTTGATGACGTTCTCGGTTTTCGAGTTTCTTATCTGAACTTTTGCGCAGCATGACATAAACAGCGCCACTGCCACCATGAAAGCGCTGTGCACTATGAACGCATTGTACGTCGCGAATTTGTTCTAACCATTGTGCTACATAGCTTTTCATTAGGGCTGGTGGATTAGATTTCTCACCACGGCCGTGAACGATGACGACCGTTCTGATATCCATTTTTATGCACTGTTTGAGGAATTTAACCACTTCATCCCGAGCTTCCTTCAAGGTGCGGCGGTGCAAATCAAGACGGGCTTGGATGGGGTATTTGCCCAAGCGTAACTTTCGGTAGACGCCTTCCTGAACACCATCTCGCTTAAACTCGATGAGGTCTTCAGGCTTCAGCATGGGAGCATGGTCTACTGACAAATATTCTGGGTCATCTTCGGTTAACCAGATAGCGGCTTCGCGTTTAGCAAGCTGTGCTTCAGTGACCTTATGGTGTTTTTTATGTTCGGTTGTATCTTGTTTGATTGGTGTTACGTCACCCATCATTTCTTGGAACAAAGCGAAATCATCATCGTGAGACATAACTGCATCTCAGAGTAGGGAATCGGTAAACTTATTATACCTATGACAGCCAATAATGGTGCAGAGATTTAGGTTACTGGAAATAAAAAACCGAAGTAGACAGAGAATCTACTTCGGTGCATAGCGATACTCTATTCGAAAATAGGGCTAAGCGATCTAGTGAGGAGATTTGTCGTTCATTACTTTGTATATGAAGTAACCGCCATAAAAAAGCATAAGACCTAAAGCCCCAAAGATGACTAGCATTGAAGATAGTCCAACTGCATTACCAAACAGGAGATTCAGCCAAAAGTCCATGTTTCCTCCAAATCCAAAATAGTGATGACATGGATTAAATTAATAGACGGTTACAATACCGGCACTGATCTGGATCAATTGTATGGTTTTGGTTGCGTATTTGTTTCTTGTGCTGTGTTTGTGCTCACATTTTATCACCCATTGGTGGTGTTTTAGTCAAACAAGCCTAAATGTAAAAAAACTTAGTAAAATGGCTTGCGTTAACGATCAGAATCCGTAATATACGCCTTCGTTGACGGGCAATCAGCTCGAAGAAACATCTCGGTGAATAGCGCAGCTTGGTAGCGCATCTGGTTTGGGACCAGAGGGTCGGGGGTTCGAATCCCTCTTCACCGACCACATTAAGAAAGCCTGCTTTTAAAGCAGGCTTTCGTCGTTTTAGAGCATAGGTAACAGGGTTAGAACCCAAGTGGGGTTCGTCTGATATTAGAACCTGGCTCTTTGCGACCATATATAAGAAAGCCCGCTATTTGAGCGGGCTTTTCTCGTTTCAACAGCAGACTTATTGCTGCAACGACTAATACTCAAACTCACAGTTCGCGGCCTTACTCTGCGAAAGTTGTGATACCTTAAAGCCACTATCTTTGAGCAAGTTCAAAACACTTTGCTCACCAATCAGATGTAATGCACCGACAACCATCACGTAAGAGCCCTTGCGTTTGGGGGACCAACTTGGTTCTGACAGTTGTTTCGCCCAGTCGATGTTCCTCTGGGTCATAAAACTCTGTTCAAACTCTGGAGACATTTCTGTCAGGCTGGCGAATTCATTTAACTTATCCAAATCACCCGCTTTCCAACTTTCTATCAGGCAGTGAGTGGCATCTTCTGAGTGGTCAAATTCTTCAATAGCGCTAACCAATAGCTCTTTACCCGCTTCTTTTTGCCCTGTGAGTAAATCAATCTGAAACTGAAGCGATTCCAAACTAATAACGGGAATGTCTTGGACAGTAGCTTTGTACATCAAATGAGTATCAATGCCATAAGCAGCCTGGTAGCCGAGATACTCGATTTGTTTCATCTGTAATGCCAGCGCGGTTGCCCATGGCGGGGACAGCATCAACTGTTGTTGGTCCATGTTAAGTAGATTAGCTATCCCTTTAAGCTCGCTTTGTTGTGCTGGGCTCAAGACATCTTTGGTCTGTAATGTCACGGGCGGGTAGCTGACCCCTTGTGTTTTGCGTATGTCTGTTTCCATGATTAGCCCGTCACTGGACTTAAGCCGTTCAGTGATTGTTTGAGGCAGTGGGTACATGCTTTCATCTCCGACATGTACTGAACCCAGAATTAAATAGTTGAGTTTGCCCTTCTGAGCCTGCCAGTAAAGAGGTTCTGCTACAGAGGAGGTTGAGATAGCCAGAGCCAGAAACAGTAGACAAAATTTATACATAGGGTCTGTCGCCTTACGGAAAATTTGTTGAAATGGTTAGGTTTTGACGTGGTTTAACGAGAGCAAATTGCGTCTAAAATCACACTTTTCTATTTTACATCCTAGCTTAGCGTAATCGGATGATTGCTGTCTTGTGATCTAAGTTCTAATTCATTTGTTGTTGTTATGAATAGGTGTGATCAAATTCTCAGTAATACCGTCAAATGATTTGTGTTGATTTTAACGTAGATTGTAAGATTTTGTTTTTAAATATCATTTTGTTTTTATAAATCTTGAGTTTTGAACACGATCACTTTCACTAGAGTTTAATTTTACGACTAAAAATAAATCGAGATATGTTGTTTCTATTCTTAGTTTTCGAGCTGACTTTTTCGGCTCTATTTACGTGTTGGGGTAAGTAAGATGTTTAAACAAAGTCTGATCGCGGTATCGATTGTAGCATCACTAGCGGGTTGCTCTGCGTTTCAATCTAACGAGCAAAGTGTCGTTAATTCGCTCGCCAGTAATCTTGATATTCAATATGAAGTGTTGACTAACCACGGCGCAAATGAAGGTCTTGCATGTCAAGACATGGGCGCTGAGTGGGCGTCTTGTAACAAAGTAAACATGACGCTAGTTAACCAAGGTGAAGCGGTTGACTCTAAAGATTGGGCTATTTACTTCCACAGTATTCGTCTGATTTTGGATGTTGAAAACGAGCAGTTCAAAATCTCTCGCGTAACGGGTGACCTACACAAATTAGAACCAACAGATAAGTTTGATGGTTTTGCTGCGGGTGAAGAGGTTGTGCTTCCTCTTGTTGCTGAATACTGGCAGCTATTTGAAACTGACTTCATGCCAGGCGCGTTCGTTGCTGCACCAAATGCAGAGTCTAAGATGATCGCTTCTCTTAACACAGAAGATGTTGCATCTTTCGTGACGGGCCTTGAGGGTAACAACCTAAAACGTACGCCAGATGACAACAACGTATTTGCAAACGCTGTGTCTCGTTTCGAGAAGAACGAAGACCTAGCAAAACAAGACGTATCAACCACGTTACTACCAACACCAATGTCTGTTGAAGCAGGTAAAGGTACGGTAGATATCGCGGCGGGCATTGCGCTGCCTAAAGACGCATTCGATGCGACTCAATACGCAGCAATTCAAGATCGTGCAGAAGTGGTAGGTGTGGATGTTCGTGGTGATCTTCCTGTAAGCGTCACTGTTGTTCCTGCAGACTTCACCGGTGAATTAGCAAAACCTGGTGCTTACGAAATGAGCATCAAAGGCGACGGTATTGTGATTAAAGCGTTTGACCAAGCAGGTGCTTTCTACGCAGTACAATCTATCTTTGGCCTGGTAGATAGCCCAAATGCTGATTCTCTACCACAACTGTCTATTAAAGATGCACCGCGTTTTGATTACCGTGGCGTGATGGTAGACGTGGCTCGTAACTTCCACTCTAAAGACGTAATCCTTGCAACGCTTGACCAAATGGCAGCGTACAAGATGAACAAACTACACCTTCACCTAACAGATGATGAAGGCTGGCGTTTAGAAATCCCGGGTCTGCCTGAGCTGACTGAAGTGGGTGCTAACCGTTGTTTCGATTTGGAAGAGAAAAGCTGTTTACTGCCTCAGCTTGGCTCAGGCGCAACGACAGACAACTTTGGTTCTGGCTTCTTCAGCAAAGCAGACTACGTGGACATCTTGAAGTACGCGAAAGCGCGTAACATCGAAGTGATTCCTGAAATTGATATGCCAGCGCACGCTCGTGCAGCAGTGGTATCAATGGAAGCACGTTACGACCGCCTAATGGAAGAAGGTAAAGAAGCAGAAGCGAACGAGTACCGCCTGATGGATCCTCAAGATACATCGAACGTAACGACGGTTCAGTTCTACAACAAGCAAAGCTTCATCAACCCATGTATGGAATCTTCAACTCGCTTTGTTGATAAAGTGATTTCAGAAGTAGCAGCAATGCACCAAGAAGCGGGTACACCGCTAACAACATGGCACTTTGGTGGTGATGAAGCGAAGAACATCAAGCTAGGCGCTGGTTTCCAAGATGTGAACGCTGAAGACAAAGTAAGTTGGAAGGGTACGATTGACCTGTCGAAACAAGACAAGCCATTCGCACAATCTCCACAATGTCAGACGCTAATTGCAGACGGTACAGTAAGCGACTTTGCTCATCTACCAAGCCACTTTGCAGAAGAAGTGTCTAAGATTGTGGCAGAGAAGGGCATTCCAAACTTCCAAGCTTGGCAAGATGGCCTTAAATACAGTGAAGGTGAGAAAGCGTTCGCAACAGAAAACACGCGCGTTAACTTCTGGGACGTTCTTTACTGGGGTGGCACATCATCAGTGTACGAGTGGTCTAAGAAAGGTTACGACGTGATCGTTTCTAACCCAGACTACGTGTACATGGACATGCCATACGAAGTTGACCCGAAAGAGCGTGGTTACTACTGGGCAACGCGTGCAACAGATACTCGTAAGATGTTTGGTTTTGCACCAGAGAACATGCCTCAGAACGCAGAAACCTCTGTAGACCGTGATGGCAATGGCTTCACTGGTAAAGGTGAAATCGAAGCGAAACCTTTCTACGGTCTATCAGCACAGCTTTGGTCTGAGACAGTACGTAACGATGAGCAATACGAGTACATGGTATTCCCTCGCGTACTAGCAGCCGCTGAGCGTGCATGGCACCATGCTGATTGGGAAAACGACTACAAAGTGGGTGTTGAATACTCGCAAAATTCTAACCTAGTAGACAAAGCTGCGCTAAAACAAGACTACAACCGCTTTGCGAACGTACTTGGTCAACGTGAACTGGCTAAGCTAGAGAAATCAGGTATCGACTACCGCCTACCTGTACCAGGTGCGAAAGTAGAAGATGGAACGCTTTCAATGAACGTTCAGTTCCCTGGTGTGAAGCTTCAATACTCTCTAGACGGCAAAAACTGGCTAACTTATGCAGATAATGCTCGTCCAAATGTGGAAGGTGAAGTGTTTATTCGCTCTGTATCTGCAACAGGCGAGAAGACAAGCCGCGTGACTAGCGTGAAATGATTTCTCTCCCTTTCCGGTAGGGGAAAGGCAAACAAAAACGCCCGGCCACTTATTGGCCGGGCGTTTTTATATCTGAAGCAGCGACTAAGCGATTTGAGTTTGCTGCTCTTCGATTTGCTCAGCATTGCTGATTGGCGATTCTGCGCCGTGCATCCATCGAACTAGTGTGTTTGAGAACAAGAGCAAAATGACACCAGATATGATCGCGGTTACCGCGATGCCACTAAAGATAGCAAATGCGCCAAGTTCGCCAACATGTGAGCCAACGTAGCCAGCAACATAGTTAGCAATCGCATTACAGCCGAACCACGCGCCCATCATCAGAGAGGCCAGACGGAGTGGGGCTAACTTAGTGACTAATGACAAACCGATTGGAGACAAGCAAAGCTCACCGAGGGTATGGAAGAAGAAAGCGCCAACTAGCCATAGCATGGAGGTTTTGACAGTGGTGTCGCCACCTTGCTCCATCACGGCACCGACCATACATAGGAAGCCAAGTGCGAGGAAGAACATAGCGAGTGCAAATTTGACTGGTGAGTTAGGTTCACGTTTACCGAGCTTAACCCAAAGCACCGCAAGCAAAGGAGCAAGTGTAATGATGAAGAATGGGTTGAGGGATTGGAACCAAGCCGCAGGCACTTCGAAGCCGCCAATCATACGATCTGTGTACTGCTGGGTGTAGATGTTCATCAGGCCACCCGCCTGCTCAAAACCAGCCCAGAAGACAATAGTGAACAGACTCATCACTAAAATAACTTTGATGCGGTCAAATTCTTCTTTCGTCAGTGGCTCTTTTTTAGAGGATTTTTTGATTGCCAAATCTCTCTTGGCAGCTGGCTCGCGGCCAATGTCTCCAAGCCATGACTGAGCAAGAGTCATCTGCATAACCAGGCTAATAAGCATACCGATACCCGCGACAATAAAGCCAGATTTCCAGCCAAATTCATCAGTAACAGAACCTGCAATGACGCCCGCTAGCAGCGCACCTAAGTTAATGCCCATGTAGAAAATGGTAAACGCACCATCGCGACGATTGTCACCTTCCTGATACAGGTCACCCACCATCGTTGAGATGTTTGGCTTAAATAGGCCATTACCCGCAATTAAAAGCGCAAGGCCGAGGTAAAAGGTGTGTACAGTACCTAGTCCCAACATATCTGCTGGCATGGCTAAGGTGAATTGGCCGACGGCCATTAAAGCGCCACCAATAAGAATAGAATGGCGTTGTCCGAGGTAGTTATCGGCTAGCCATCCGCCAATAAGTGGAGTGATGTAAACGAGTCCAGTATAGATGCCGTAGAGATCCAAAGCATCTTTAGTCGACCAGCCTAAACCACCGTCAAGTGTTGCATCGGTAAGGTAAAGAACAAGGATTGCACGCATTGCATAGTAGGAAAAACGCTCCCACAGCTCGGTACCGAACAAAAGGAACAAGCCACGAGGGTGGCCAAAAAATTGTTGATGTTGGTTTGTCATAAGTATTACTAATGATTGTTATTAAAGATTTTATTTGTTGTTACGTATACTCCTCAGTGGATATATCTGCAATAGCTTGGGTTATAAGTTTTATTTATGGTTTTAAATTAAGTTGCTGATATAAAAGAGATATTTTTCTGGGTTGCTTGAAAAATAACGTGCTACAAACTTAGTTTCCAAAATCGAGGTTATTATTTTTACAATACGCTGTCACATTAGAAAGCAAACAGAAGTAGGTGGTGCTGAGAGAAGGCGATTGGGAAGTGAGCAAACGGGTTGTGCTTCAGTGATTGAATACGTTTGTAGTGCAATAAAAAAAGAGGCTCAATGAGCCTCTCTAGAATTTATCTTGATTAATATGAGTCGTTGTGAACACTTTGTACAGCACGACCTGATGGGTCAGCCATGTTCTTGAATGACTCGTCCCATTCAATCGCCTTCGCTGAAGAACAAGCTACTGATGGGCCACCAGGGACACATTCTGCCGCTGATGGAAGCGGGAACAGCTCTTCAAAGATTTCACGGTACACGTAGCCTTCTTTTGTGGTCGGCGTGTTGTAAGGGAAGCGGTAAGCAGCCGTTTCCATTTGCTGGTCAGAGACTTTTGCTTCAGCCACTTCTTTGAGTGTATCGATCCAGCTGTATCCGACACCATCAGAGAACTGCTCTTTCTGACGCCATGCGATTGAATCTGGTAGGTAGTGTTCGAAACACTCACGCAGGATGTGTTTCTCCATCTTACCGTTACCACACATCTTATCTTCTGGGTTTAGGCGCATTGCCACATCGATAAATTCTTTATCTAGGAAAGGCACTCGACCTTCAACGCCCCATGCCGCAAGTGATTTGTTCGCACGTGCACAGTCGAACATGTTGAGAGCAAGCAGCTTACGAACCGTCTCTTCGTGGAACTCTTTTGCGTTTGGCGCTTTGTGGAAGTACAAGTAACCACCGAAGATTTCATCGGCACCTTCACCAGACAGTACCATCTTAATGCCCATCGCTTTTATCTTACGACCCATTAGGAACATTGGCGTTGAAGCACGGATGGTTGTTACGTCATAGGTTTCAATATGATAAATAACGTCACGGATGGCATCGAGACCTTCTTGAATCGTGTAGGTCATCTCGTGGTGAACCGTGCCGATCTTGTCTGCCACTTCTCGTGCTGCTTTTAGATCTGGAGCACCTTCAAGACCTACCGCAAACGAGTGAAGTTGCGGCCACCATGCTTCTGATTTTTCATCGTCTTCAATACGCATTGCAGCAAAGCGCTTTGCAACCGCTGAAGTAATAGAAGAATCCAGGCCACCAGAGAGAAGTACACCGTAAGGTACGTCTGTCATGAGCTGGCGCTTAACTGCAGCTTCAAGTGCTTCAGTCAGTTCTTCTTTGCTGGTGGAGTTGCCTTGAACTGCCGCGTACTCATTCCAGTCACGGATGTAATAGCGTTGAGGCTCTGCATCACCACTGCCGTAGTAACAACCAGGAGGAAACTCGCTGACGGTTTTACATACTGGCACCAGTGCTTTCATTTCAGAAGCGACATAGTAGTTACCGTGCTCATCGTAACCTTGGTAAAGCGGAATGATGCCAATGTGGTCACGACCAACGAGATATGTGTCTTTCTCCTCATCGTATAGGACGAATGCGAAAATACCGTTGAGCTCTTCGAGAAGGTCTGCACCCATATCTTGGTAAAGCGCCAGGATGACTTCACAGTCAGAGTCGGTTTGAAAATCGTACTTACCTTCATAGCGCGCACGGATTTCTTTGTGGTTGTAGATTTCACCGTTTACAGCAAGGATGTGTTTCTTATCGGCGCTGTACAGAGGCTGTGCGCCACTGTTCAAGCCAACAATGGCTAGACGTTCGTGAGCTAGAATTGCTTTTTCTGAAGAGTAGATACCTGACCAGTCAGGGCCACGATGACGAAGTTTCTTAGACATTTCTAGCGCTACAGGGCGAAGAGCTTGAGCGTCACTTTTGATGTCTAGAATACCGAAGATAGAACACATACAACTTCCTTATAAACCTTATTTAATCTGCTGACTTCAATTTGCCATTTTGATTAAAAAAATCAACAGTCACTGATGAAAAAGTTTAACTAGTAAGGTTGTTGTTAAATTTTATCTAATATTAACCACCGCCTGGTGAATGAAATCTATGTTTGGTTCGTTTTTTGAACGACTTGAGGTGTCAGTAAAGAAAAAGGCAGCGTGAGTGCTGCCTTTATAAAAGAGAAATTAGGGGGTATTGAAGGTTGGTTTAAGCTGTTCACACACATGTCGAGCAAAACCGCTGCCCGCTTCACTGTAGATGTTGAACGCCGCGTCAACGCCTCCCTCATTCAGGCTTTCGAGTTGGTCAGGGTAGGCGGCAATAGCAGCAATCTGTCCTTTAAACTCTTTTTTCTGTAACTGCTCTAGTGCAATTTGGTTCCCTTGGTGATGAGGCATAGCGAGAAGCACCAATTTTACGTTGGCAGTATCGAGAATACGCTCCCAAAAGTCTGGGTCGGTCGCATCACCTGCAATGACGTTACGACCCTCCGCTTGATGCTGGAGTGCTGCATCGTCTCTTACCTCGATACCTAAGCTAATTTTGCCGTAGCGCGCACGCAGCTCATCGTAGGCACCTGTACCAATGCGTCCCATGCCGAGGATAAGCACTTGCGCATTCCCCGGATTGATAAGCTGATCTCGTGTGTGGAGCTTTTCTGCTGCATGCTCTTTTAACCAACGACCAGAGCGGCGGTATAACTCGTGACCTTTACGATTAAGTGGTGATGCCAGAACAAAGGAAATCGAGACTGCCAATGCTAAAGCGACGAGTATGTCGCCTCCCATCCAGCCCATTTTAAAGGCCAGTCCACCTACGATCAGGCCAAATTCACTAAAGTTAAATAGGCTTAAGGTGGTCAAAAGTGAGGTCCTGACGCGGAATTTAAACGCGTTGAGTACCACAAAGTACAGGATGCCTTTCAAAGGCAGTAATAGCAGGAACAAGATTGCTAAAGCAAAACCTGACATGGTTGGCTGTTCTGCGAGTCCGATATTAAGGAAAAAACAAACTAGAAATAGCTCTTTCAAGTTAAATAGCGATTTGGACAGCTCAGAGGCCTTATGGTGCCCAGCGAGAAGCATACCTAGAATCAGAGCACCCAAATCAGGTTTCATGCCTACAAGCTCGAACAACCCAGCTCCTACGACAAGCGCAAAGAAAATACCGAATAGGACCAACATTTCACCGTGGCCAACCCAGTCGAGCATCTTATAAAAAGCAGGGCGCAATAATGGCAGAGCAAAGAGTGCAATGGCGTACCACTCAGGTAGCTTGCCAGTTGAAGCTGTCAGGAAGACTACTGCGAAGATGTCCTGCATGACTAGAATGCCAATGGCCATCGTACCGTAGGTTGAGTTCATTTCGCCTTTTTCTTGCAGTGATTTAACGGCAAATACGGTACTGGAGAAAGAGAGAGCGAAACCAAGCAACAATAATTGCTCAATTGACATGCTGGCTAGAGAGCTGACACCGAGAAATTTAAAACAGAATAGGGCAGCGCAAAAAAGTAGAGTAGATAAAAGGTTATGTAGAGTTGCACCAGCCCAAATTTCTTTAGACAACAGGGTTTTTATATCGAGCTTTAAACCAATGGTGAACAACAGCAAAGTGACGCCAAGATCAGCCAATGTCACTATGGTGTCGTTACTCTCGAAGCCGACAGCATGCAAACCAAAACCAGCTAGTAAGAAGCCAACTAAAGGTGGCAAGTTGCATTTGAGCGTTATGAATCCGGCCAGAAATGCGGCAGAGATTAAGATGAGTTCCATATGATTCTTATTCTTGTCCTAATAAAAAACGGGCTACATATTGTAACCCGTTATTGTAGCTCAACTGATTGCTTACTAGATCAATCTTCGAGCAATTTTTGTAACAAAACGCCGTTAAGCATCGCACGTTTTATCATTGCAAAGGCGCCAATGGTAGGCTGCTTATCAATTTCTGAAGCCACAATAGGCAGGCCGCTGTGGAAGGTGGTCAGTGATTGGTTTTCCACGTTGCGACGAATCGCTGGAAAGATAATCTCTTCGCAGCGAGTGATGTCCCCTGCGATAACAATCTTCTGCGGATTGAACAAGTTGATCGTGATAGCAATCGCCTTACCGAGCTGATTGCCAACACGAACTAAGCTTTGCTTAGATAACTCATCACCCATATTGGCATGGTCACAAACGTCTTGGATGGTGATGTTTTCGAGTTCGGTCAAACTTGATTCATAACCCTGCTTGATCAATTTATTCACTCGATCAACGATCGCCGGGTTAGCTGCAACAGTTTCTAAACATCCAAAGTTGCCGCATTGACATTGTTCACCAAGAGGGTCTATTTGAATATGACCAATCTCTCCGACGTTGCGATTGAAGCCAAGGAAAACCTGACCATTAACGATGATACCAGCACCAGTACCGCGGTGAACGCTGACTAGGATAGAGTCTTGGCAATCTTTGCTGGCACCAAAGTAATGCTCAGCCAGTGCCATTCCGCGCACATCGTTACCGACGAAACATTGAACATGGAAGGTGTTTTCGATCAGCTCTGCTAACGCAAGGTTATCGATGCTGATATTCGGCATGTATTCGACAACCCCAGTTTCTGGGTTGACTAGGCCAGGCAAGGCAACACCAATCGCAATCAACTGATTGATCACGGTTTGGTTAGATTGAATAAAACTTTTTAGGTGAGAAGTCAGACCGTCGACTAAGTCTTCTTGAGTGGTGTAGAAGAACTCTTGATATTCGGATACAAGTTCTTTGCCACCAAGGTTATACAAACTGAACTGAATATAATCGCGACCTAGACGCACTGCGACAGAATGAAAGGGTTCGACTTCAGTGGTTAGTGAGATTGCTCGGCGTCCGCCGGTAGAGGCTTGTTGAGCGACCTCTTTGATAAGGCCGCGCTCGAGTAATTGGCGGGTAATTTTTGTAACGCTCGCAGGTGCCAACTGACTGACGTCGGCGACTTGGATTCGCGATATTGGCCCTTGCTGATCAATCAGCCGGTAAACTGCTGCGCTGTTTAGCTGTTTTACTAAGTCTACGTTACCTATTTGTCCGCCATTCATTCTTAACTTTGCTCGTATTGTCCATTAACAACCGTCGCCTGAACTTTGAAGTCACGATCAAATATGGCCAAATTTGCAACCATGCCTTGTTTAACTCGGCCTAGCTGCTCTTCGACCCCGATTGCTTTCGCGGGGTATAAGGTTGCCATACGAAGTGCTTCATCCAGAGCGATACCGACGTGCTCAACGGTGTTCTGTACTGCTTCTATCATTGTCAGTGCTGAGCCGCCTAGTGTGCCGTTTTCATCAACACACTTACCATCTCGGTAATATACTTTCTTACCAACAAAAATAAAGTAATCCATGTCAGCGCCTGCAGGAGCTGTGGCATCTGTCACTAATACTAATTTTTCGCCCTTAATTTTGTGAGCGATACGAATGTTTGCATAATCGACGTGGAACCCGTCCGCGATGACGCCGGCATAGACATCAGGTGTGTCGTAAATAGCGCCAACTACGCCTGGTTCGCGGCCCACCATCGGGGTCATGGCGTTAAACAAATGCGTGGCAAACGTAATACCTGACTCAAAGCCTTTTCTTGCTTCAGCATATGTCGCATTGGTGTGACCAATAGCAACGATGATGCCTGCATCCTTAAGCTGTTGAATATGTTCTGGGGCGTTATGCTCAGGAGCCAGTGTAACCTTAGTGATGACATCTGCGTTTTCACAGATGAAGTTAATCATGCTGTCGTCAGAAGGACGGATGTAATCCACACTGTGGATACCTTTTTTCATTACGTTTAAATATGGGCCTTCAAGGTGTAAACCCAGAGATTGGTTTTGGTACTGCGCATGATAATCGCGCGCGGCTGCAATCGCTTGGCGCATGTCTTCATCAGAGGATGTAATAAGAGTCGGTAAGTAACTGGTGCAACCCGACTTTAAGTTCGCCTTATGCATAACCTGCATTGTTTCAGCGGTGATTTCATCATTGAACATGACTCCGCCACAACCATTAAGTTGTAGGTCAATGAAGCCTGGGCTGACATTTGCGCCATTTAAATCAAGAGTTTCAAGGCCTTGAGGAAGGTCAGCTACCGGGCATACTGAATCTATCAGTTGGTCTTTGATGACTACTGCGTGGTCAACAAGTACGTCGTTGCCGGTGTAGATCTTACAGTTAGTTAGCGCATACATGGTTAGCTAATCCTTATAAGTTTGATTTTTAATACTTCTATTCGTCCAACTGAAACATTTACCACGTATCTTTATACTTTATTTGTGAGCTTCAATTAGGTCGCAAAATATCTTTAGCAAGCAGAAAATATTCTATATGAAATTAGTTTTATCCTCATCTAAGAGCCTGCTGAGTATAGAGACGATAACCGATATGAAATCTGGTAAACCCCTTGCTCTATCAGCGTGATGTTGATGAGTACACCTTAAGAATACCGTGAATATTGCGTGTGCGTTGCTATTTTTTTGTATTGTAAAATAAGTTTTATGATCTCGCTAGCAAAATCCTTGAACTATGCCGTTTTCTGGTGATTATGATCACAATTGATAAGGTTTTAATTTGCGGGGCAAAATTAATGGCATAAACTGAGCAGGACTAAATTGAGCGACTAAAAAAAGTAGCTCAGCCAAAATACAAAATCCTATAGGGGGAACTTAAGGTGAATATTCTTGGATATGCGCAAAAGTTAGGTAAAGCTCTTATGCTACCTATCGCAACGCTTCCAGTTGCGGCTTTGCTCTTACGCTTAGGTCAACCAGACCTTCTTGATATTGCGTTCATGGCGCAAGCTGGTAACGCAATCTTTAGTAACCTGCCGTTGCTATTCGGCCTAGGTATCGCGATTGGTCTGTCTAAAGATGGCTCTGGTGCTGCGGGTTTAGCAGGTGCGGTTGCTTACTTTGTTCTAACTGCAACAGCAACGACAATCGATGCTTCAGTTAACATGTCATTCTTCGGTGGTATTTTCGCGGGTATCATTGCAGGTCACTCATACAACGCTTTCCATGCAACACGTCTTCCAGAGTGGCTAGCCTTCTTTGCGGGTAAACGTCTTGTACCTATCATGGCTGGCCTGTTCGCAGTTGTCGCGGGTGCTATTTCTGGCGTTGTTTGGCCAACGATTCAGGGCGGTCTAGATACATTGGCGCACGCAGTCTCTACTTCTGGTGCGATTGGTCAATTTGTCTACGGTACGCTAAACCGTGCGCTAATCCCTGTTGGTCTTCACCATGTACTTAACTCTTACTTCTGGTTCGGTATGGGTACATGTCAAGAAGTGTTGGTGACAGGTGCTCAGGCGGCAGGTCAAGCTCTTCCTTCTCTACAGCTGCTGTGTGTGGACCCAAGCATTGCTAAGACTCTAGTTGCTGGTCAGACTCACACCTTCGAATTTGTGAACTCTGTAACACCAGAAATTACAGCAACAGTGAAAGAAGTAACTGAAACTATCAAGTCTGGTGATCTAAACCGTTTCTTCGGCGGCGATAAGAGCGCTGGTGTATTCATGAACGGCTTCTTCCCTGTAATGATGTTTGGTCTACCAGGTGCAGCACTCGCAATGTACCTAGCGGCTCCTGCTGAAAAGCGCAGCCAAGTAGGCGGTGCGTTGTTCTCTGTGGGTTTCTGTTCTTTCCTTACAGGTATCACTGAACCTCTAGAGTTCATGTTTGTTTTCCTAGCGCCTGCACTGTATGCAATCCACGCTGTGTTTACTGGTCTGTCACTGGTTGTAGCGAACATGTTCGGTACTCTGCATGGTTTCGGTTTCTCTGCGGGCCTAATCGACTTCATCTTGAACTGGGGTCTAGCAACTAAGCCATTCACACTACTACTGATTGGTCTTGGTTTTGGTGCGCTTTACTTCTTCACTTTCACGTTCGCGATTCGCGCATTTGACCTGAAATCTCCAGGCCGTGAAGATGACGATACAGAAGTAGCGGCTACTGCAAGCGGTGACGCAGGTAAAGGTGACCTAGCTCGCCAATACCTAAAAGCGTTAGGTGGTCACGAGAACCTAACAACGATTGATGCTTGTATCACACGTCTGCGTCTGACGCTGAAAGATCGCTCAGTTGCAAATGAAGATGTGTTGAAGAAACTTGGTGCTAAAGGTGTAGTGAAACTGGGTGAGAACAACCTTCAAGTTATTCTTGGTCCTTTGGCAGAAATTGTGGCTGGTGAGATGAAAGCCATCGGTGTAAACGAAGATTTATCTGACGTAAAACTGCCATAATCACATTGAATTACACTGGATAAGACAAAAGCCTCCCTTCATGGGAGGCTTTTTGCATTTAGCCTTAAGTGCCGAACTGATGAATTCCTGAGCAAAGCCGGTAAACAATCCTATCAATTTGCTAATTATTGCCATTTAAACTGCGGTTATAGTTGTGTAACTGCAAAGAATTGTGGATCATTAGCCGTTATATATCTGGTATTGCTAAGAGCTGTCCCAGAGAACTTTTATCTGACAATACTAAACAATTGAGGTGCTATAGATGAGTGAAGCTGAGGCTCGTCCATCGAACTTCATTCGCCAAATCATCGATAAAGATTTAGCGGATGGTAAACACACTAGCGTGCATACTCGTTTCCCGCCGGAACCGAACGGTTACCTGCATATCGGTCACGCTAAGTCAATTTGCTTAAACTTTGGTATTGCTCAGGACTATCAGGGTCAGTGTAATCTGCGTTTTGATGACACTAACCCGGAAAAAGAAGACGTCGAATACGTTGAGTCTATTAAGAATGATGTGAGCTGGTTAGGCTTCGAGTGGGATGGTGAAGTATGTTACTCATCAAACTACTTCGATAAGCTTTACGGCTACGCGGTTGAATTAATTGAGAAAGGCTTAGCGTATGTTGAAGAGCTAAGTCCTGAGCAGATCCGTGAGTACCGCGGTACTCTTACCCAGCCAGGTAAGCCAAGCCCATATCGTGATCGTACTCCTGAAGAAAACTTAGCGTTGTTTGAGAAAATGCGCGCTGGTGGTTTCGAAGAAGGTAAGGCGTGTCTGCGCGCTAAGATTGACCTAGCGTCATCTTTCATTGTGCTGCGCGATCCGGTTCTTTACCGTGTACGTTTTGCTGAACATCACCAGACAGGTGATAAGTGGTGCATTTATCCAATGTACGACTTCACACACTGTATTTCTGATGCGCTGGAAGGCATTACGCACTCTTTGTGTACGCTGGAATTCCAAGATAACCGTCGTCTGTATGACTGGGTGCTGGAAAACATCACCATTGATTGCCAGCCGCATCAGTACGAATTCAGTCGTCTAAACCTTGAATACACAGTGATGTCTAAGCGTAAGCTAAACCAACTTGTGACTGAAAACCTCGTTGACGGTTGGGATGACCCACGTATGCCAACGATTTCTGGTTTGCGTCGTCGTGGCTTCACGCCTGGTTCAATCCGTGAGTTCTGTAAGCGTATTGGTGTCACTAAGCAAGACAATATGATCGAGATGGGTTCGCTAGAATCTTGTATTCGTGATGATCTTAACGAGAACGCGCCACGCGCGATGGCGGTTCTTGATCCCGTTAAGATTGTTATCGAAAACTACGATGAAGATAAGGTGGAAACACTAACCGTAGCTAACCACCCTAACAAACCAGAAATGGGCGAGCGCGAAGTACCGTTCACTCGTGAGGTTTGGATCGAACGTGAAGACTTCCGTGAAGAAGCTAACAAGAAGTACAAGCGTCTTGTTTTAGGTAAAGAAGTTCGTCTACGCGGTGCGTACGTGATCAAAGCTGAGCGCATCGAGAAAGATGCTGAAGGCAACATCACTACAATCTTCTGTACTTATGACGCCGATACTTTAGGCAAGAACCCAGAAGATGGCCGTAAAGTGAAGGGCGTAATTCACTGGGTATCGGCTGATAAAGGTCTGCCTGCTGAGATTCGTCTATACGACCGTCTATTTACAGTGCCTAACCCAGCTGCGGCGGATAACTTCGCAGAAACAATCAACCCAGAGTCGCTAGTTACGATGAAGGGTTTTGTTGAGCCAAGCCTAGTGTCTGCTGAAGCGGAGAAAGGTTACCAGTTCGAACGTATGGGTTACTTCTGTACTGATGCGAAAGACTCTAAACCTGAAGCTCTAGTGTTCAACCGCACGGTTGGCTTACGTGATACTTGGGCTAAGATTGAAGCGAAATAAACTTCGTTTAATAAATACTAAACAATGAAAATGCCCGTCATAGTACGGGCATTTTTTATCCAAAAATTTGTCGTGTGGCGACATAGCATTTCTCCTTGTCTGAGAACGTGAACTCAAGGTCAGTGAAGGTTCTCAACAAGTAAAAAACGTTGCATAGAAAAACGCTCCCGATTGGGAGCGTTTTATTATTTCTTCTTGTGAGCGTCTGGATTATCTCGACAGCTACCATCTGCGCACTTGCCGTAAAGGTACAAACTGTGGTTTGTCAGAATCACATTGTATTGTGAAGCGATCTCTTTTTGGCGTTCTTCGATAATGTCGTCCGCAAACTCAATAACTTCACCACAGTCTAGGCATACAAGGTGATCATGGTGATGTTGAGTTGACAGTTCAAACACTGACTTGCCGCCTTCGAAATGGTGGCGAGTGACAATACCTGCATCATCAAATTGGTTCAGAACTCGATATACTGTTGCCAGGCCGATCTCTTCACCAAGATCAATAAGCTTTTTGTACAGTTCTTCGGCGCTGATATGTTGGCATTCCGGCTGTTGTAATACTTCTAAAATTTTCAGTCTCGGAAGGGTAACTTTTAGACCAGCGTCCTTAAGAGCTTGGTTATTGTCTGACATATACTTTCCTGTTGATGATCTGCAGTAAATAACAGAGTTCAATATTCCTATCATTATAGGGTAGTACAAGATAACAATAAACCACGAACTTCAAAGGGTTACTAGTATTTTTTTGTAAACTCGCGCAACGTCACTGATAAAACACATCAGACCAGTTACAATTAATTAACATCTTGTTGTTAACACTCTATTTTCAGGGATGGAAGAATGAATAAATCGCTGGCAAAAATATACAAGCCCGGAATCGTAAAATTTGCCCTTAACATATGGCCGCCCTTCTGGGGGGCTGGGATTCGGATCATTTCCATCAGCGAAGATTTCCGTCAGGTAAAGATGAAACTTAAACTGCGTTGGTGGAACAAGAACGCCAATCGGACCCAATATGGCGGAAGTATCTTTTCTCTCACTGACCCTGTCTACTCGCTGATGCTGATGGGAATTTTAGGTGAGCGCTATTTTGTGTGGGATAAAGAAGCGAGTATCAATTTTATTAAACCGGGACAAAGCGATCTGTATGCGGACTTTATTGTTCCTCAAGACTTACTTGATGACATCTTAAGTCAAACGGCCAACGGCGATAAGTGTTTCCCAGAGTTCATCATTTATGTCAAAGACAAAAATGGCAATGTCGTTTCTGAAGTCCAACGTAAACTGTATGTTCGCAAGAAGCCCCAATACCGTGAAGACGATGAAGGTGAAGAACAAGTGGCATAAAAAAACCTCCGCAGGGGGAGGTTTTTCAAAATTTCGGGCTTAGCCTTCTAGTTCGGCTAGGCACATTTCTTCGTGAATCTGTTTACACCAGTTACTCACGCGTTCGTCAGTCAATTCTGGCTGACGATCTTCATCGACACATAAACCAACAAACAGACTATCATCACCTTCAACTAGGCCTTTTGAAGCTTCAAACTCGTAGCCTTCAGTCGAAGTGTGACCAAGAATAGTACCGCCTTTCGCTTCGACGATATCACGTACGGTGCCCATTGCATCACAGAAGTACTCTGCGTAATCTTCTTGGTCTCCGCAACCAAAGATAGCAACAAGCTTAGTTGAGAAGTCGACTTGCTCAAGCTCAGGGAAGAAATCATCCCAGTCACATTGTGCTTCACCGTAATACCAAGTTGGGATACCAAGCAACAGAAGATCGAAGTTATCGATATCTTCTTTACTGCTTTTCGCGATATCTTGTACGTGAACTAGTTGTTTACCTAGTTGCTTTTGAATCATCTTTGCAACAGCTTCAGTGTTACCTGTGTCGCTACCAAAGAAGATACCTACACTTGCCATAGATTCGTTACCTTTACTATTTTCTGTTGTGGCCAATCAAAGAGGGATCAACCCAACCCAGTTCCTTCCCAGCTCAGCTGAATGAGGCCTTTAGCGACAAAACCAGCGCAGCCAAGGAATAGAACGAGCCAAACTATACGACGACCGAAAGGTGGAACATTCCCCGCTTTGAGGACATCTTTTATCGCCATACCAATAAAGAAGAAGATAGACGCAAAAAGTAAATCGAGACCAATTGACTCGAGCATGTTCATATAGTCGTAAAGCATGGAATCCCTTTATGCCAGATTACTTGCGCCGCACTATACCACTGTTAAAAGATAAAGTTAACGGGCAGGGCGCAACAGACCTCTCATTCTGTTTTTAAGCGATAAATTTGCGTATAGCGCGCAGAACTTCCTGAGGCTTTTCTGCGTGTAACCAATGACCAGTATTGGCGACGACATGCGCTTTTACGTTAGCAAACTGTTTTTGCACTTCACCTTGATGCTCTGCCGTGAGGTAGTCTGAATCTCCACCTTTCACCATTAGAGTCGGAGTGGTGATTTTATCTATTGGATTCCAACCTAGAATCTGAGAGTAATTGTCCCAAAGACTTGAAACGTTAAACCGCCATTCTAAATGTTCACCATTGTTGTATAGCGACTTGCCAAGAAACTGCCTGACGCCTTCCATCTCGATATGCTGCGCGAGAATGTCCAGAGCTTGCTTACGTGAAGTCGGTTTCTGTTCAAGGACTGCTTTTAGGCCCGCAAAAACATTGTCGTGTCGACGTTGGCGGTAAGCGACCGGCGCCATATCTAAGACCAATAGTTTTTCAACTTGAGCTTGGGCAAGCCCTGCTAATTTCATTGCGACTTTGCCGCCCATCGAATGACCAATCAGAATGTAGCGTTGAAGACCAAGGTGTTGCAGCGTGTCCAACACGTCTTGAGCCATCAACTCATAATTGTGTTGAGAAGATTGAAAAGACAAACCATGATTGCGCAGATCAATGCTGACCACTTGAAAATCTTGGCGTAAATCTCGGGCTAGCAGACCAAGGTTATCTAGGTTGCCAAATAAGCCGTGGATCAAAACTATGGTGTGACCCTCACCTTCGATCTTGTAGTTGAGCAGTTGTGACATTTTACTATATTCGTGACTGGTTTAACGTAGTGCCTCATTCGGCCATTGATCTGCTTCAGATAGCAAATCTGGAACTCGCATATTGAGGGGACTTGGGTATATAATCCCACAGAGTTTAAACATAGAGATTGTGAAAAGCGAATGAAAACAATTGAGGTTGATGAGGATCTATACCGTTACATCGCAGGTCAAACCCAACACATTGGTGAAAGTGCATCAGATATTTTACGTCGCCTTCTCGCGGTTGATGAGCAGAATAAGCCATCAACACCTGTAGTCCAAGCCGCACAACCTAAAGGAATTGTGGTAAGCCGTGATGCTGCAAAAGAAGAGAAAGTAGACAGCGTAAAAGCAATGCGCTCGCTGCTCATTTCTGATGAGTTTGCTGGTCTGAAAAAGGCCATCGATCGATTCATGTTGGTATTGTCGACTCTGAACCGCATTGACCCGCAGGGATTTTCAGAAGCAACTCAAGTCAAAGGTCGTAAGCGTGTGTATTTTGCTAACAATGAGCAAACGCTGCTAGAGAGCGGTAACACGACAAAACCAAAAGCGATTCCTGGCTCGCCTTTCTGGGTGATTACTAACAACAACACCAGTCGCAAGCGCCAAATGGTTGATCAGTTGATGGCGAGAATGAACTTCCCCGCTGATTTAATTGAGAAGGTCACGAACTCAATTTAAGAATTCTGATTTAAACCTCATAATGTTCAAATAGCTCTGAGTATTATGAGGTTTTTTTGTTTCTGATAATTTTTAAGAAAGGATGTCAAAATGGCTATGCACCCACGCGCGGGACAAAAAGCCCAACAGCAGGACCTGCATAATATTCCTGCACTTGTCGCGAACTATTTCCTACTTCAACCTGACCCTGCTAATCCACAACACAAAGTTGAATTCGGCACTTCTGGACACCGCGGTACAGCGGATAAATCTACCTTCAACGAAAATCATATCTTGGCGATCGCTCAAGCGATAGCGGAGGTGCGTGCTGAGAAAGAAACGACCGGGCCTCTATTTGTAGGCAAAGATACGCATGCTCTGTCGGAGCCTGCCTTCTCCAGTGTTGTGGAAGTGTTGATTGCAAACGGTGTTGAAGTTGTTGTACAGCAGGACAATGGTTACACGCCAACGCCAGGGGTGTCACACGCGATTTTGACTCATAACCTTAAACATCAAGATAAAGCTGATGGCATTGTTATCACGCCATCGCACAACCCGCCGCAAGATGGTGGTATCAAGTATAACCCAACGCATGGTGGTCCGGCAGAAGGTGAATTGACTCAGGCGATACAAGACCGAGCAAATGTCCTGATTGCTGAAGGCTTACAAGGTGTTAAGCGTATGCCATTAGCGGAAGCAAAAGCATCAGCGCTTTTCACAGAGAAAGACTTAGTTAAGCCATACGTTGACGATGTTGTGAATGTGATTGACATGGATGCAATCCAAAAAGCAAACCTCAAGATCGGGGTTGATCCACTTGGCGGCAGCGGGATCGACTATTGGCGACAAATTGCAGTGGCGTATAACTTGGATCTCACTCTAGTTAGTGAAGCGATTGACCCTTCTTTCCAGTTTATGTCTCTGGATAAGGACGGCGTTGTGCGTATGGATTGTTCGTCACCTTACGCTATGGCTGGTTTGTTGGCGCTGAAAGACGAGTATGATCTCGCTTTTGGTAATGATCCCGATTATGACCGCCACGGTATCGTGACGCCTAAAGGCTTAATGAACCCGAACCACTTCTTAGCTGTGTGCATTGATTACCTGTATCGCCATCGCCAAGGTTGGGGAAGTGAAGTTGCAGTGGGTAAAACACTAGTTTCCAGTGCACTGATTGATCGTGTAGTGGCAGACTTAGGCCGCGAATTGTGTGAAGTGCCAGTTGGCTTCAAGTGGTTTGTTGATGGCTTATATCAAGGTAAGTTCGGCTTTGGTGGTGAAGAAAGTGCAGGCGCTTCGTTCTTGCGTAAAGATGGTACACCATGGTCAACAGACAAAGACGGCATCATCCTTTGTCTGCTAGCTGCTGAAATTACGGCAGTCACTGGCAAGAACCCACAAGAGTATTATGAAGAGTTGGCCGCTAAGCATGGCGAGTCTCAATATAATCGTATTCAAGCCGTAGCAAGTGGGCCTCAAAAAGAGGTGCTGAAAAAGCTGTCTGCAGAAATGGTCAAAGCAGAGACGTTGGCGGGAGATAAGATCACTGCTCGCTTGACGCATGCTCCGGGTAACGGTGCTGCGATTGGTGGCCTCAAAGTCACGACTGATAACGGTTGGTTTGCGGCGCGCCCATCAGGTACGGAAGATATCTATAAGATTTACTGTGAAAGCTTTAAAGGTGAAGAGCACTTAAAGCACATTGAATCCGAAGCGCAAGAGATCGTGAATCAAGTGTTTGCTGACGCTGGCTTGTAAATTAAATACTTAAGCTTAAGAAAAGGCTGACCGAGTGTCAGCCTTTTCTTTTTTGCGGGTTAGAACTCTCATTATATGGAGAGAACTGTGCTTCATTTGGCTATCCGTTAGGCCAGTGGTCTGGAACCACAAACCAAAATTGCCCTTGTTCAGTTTGTGCGTGAACAAATCGGCCATCAGGTTTGGTAATTGGCTGCTCAAAATCTTGCCTACCTGTTGCCCAGAAAGGTTTGTCTAGCTGGTATAAAGGCTCATCAATGAGTTCCCACTGGCTTTCATAGCACCAAAACCCTGATATTTGGGTTGTGTCGATCTCATAGCCTAGGCAGTGTGTGGGAATGGGCTCGGTGGAAAATGGATTAATATAGAGCCTCCCCTGAAGCAGGAGATGCTCAGTTAAATTGTCTAATTCTGGGTACTTAGATGAAAATTGCTTTGAACTGCTCATTTTTAATTGATGAGAGAGCATGCGATCGAGTTTTTTATCCAGCTGGTCATGGGCGTTAGGGCCGTACCAAATGCCTTGATGCAATAAATAGAATTTAATTGCCACTTCCCAGTGCTCTAACTGATTCGAACTTTCATTTTTCAAAATCAGATCGATGGCCCCAAGTGTCTGGCCATTTTCCCGATGGATTTGGACCTCTTCTAGCTCTACAGAATATCGACCACTATTGACGAGAAGTTGGGTACATAAATGTTGGTATAGAAAACCGAGTCTAGGGTTACCGTGATAATTTGGGTCATTTAAGGGATGTATTGGCAAAGTCTGCAGAGACTCGAATGGTGGAGTTAGAGTAAACAGAGATGGTGAAGAGGCAATCCAATGGTAAAAACGCTGTAGCTGATTCATCTCTGATCCTTTAAAACAAAATTGACGCTATTGTAACCGCAACCGATTGAAACTAGCATCCTTTATATAGTTGCAATACACTTTGCAAATCGTGCAGTTACTGGAAGTTACAATGAACAATATACAGCTGGAACAGATTCTTAACGAAAAGCTTGCTCCTCAACTCATCAAAGATTACGCACCGAACGGTTTACAGGTCGAAGGTAAAACAGACATTAAACGTGTGGTAACGGGGGTGACGGCCTCTCAAGCTCTGATTAACAAAGCGGTTGAGTTGAAGGCGGATGCATTGCTCGTTCATCATGGATACTTCTGGAAAGGAGAACCTGAGCCTATTCGTGGAATGAAAGGGAATCGCATCCGAACGCTAATCAAAAATGATATCAACTTGTTCGGCTACCACTTGCCCTTGGATATTCATCCTGAACTCGGTAACAACGCAGAGCTAGCACGATTATTAGAGATTGACGTGGAAGGTGGCCTGGAAGGACATCCGCAATCAGTGGCAATGTTTGGTCGTCTGGAACAGCCGATGACTGGTGCAGACTTCTCAGCCAAGATAGAAAAAGTACTGAGTCGTAATCCTTTACATATTTCACCTGACAATGCAGATAAAGTAATTGAAACTGTAGGTTGGTGTACCGGTGGTGGGCAAGACTTTATCGAGTTAGCAGTAAAACATGGTCTGGATGCGTTTATTTCGGGTGAAATCTCTGAGCGCACTACCTATACAGCCAGAGAAATGGATATACACTATTTTGCAGCAGGGCATCACGCAACAGAGCGTTATGGTATCAAAGCTCTTGGTGAGTGGTTAGCTAAAGAACACGACTTGGATGTTGAGTTTATCGATATTAACAACCCAGTTTAAGGTTCACAATCGCTAAAGGAGCAGAACCAATCGGAGTCTATACTTATGAAAAGAGTCTCCAATATGGGCGAAGCGATTCAAACCTCGCTTTATAACTCCAAAAATATTAAAAGGGTTGATGCGAAAGCATCAACCCTTAATTTTCTAGCTTCTTATTCGCGTTCGTGAATTGGCTTGAAGTTACGCTGAGTTTCACCAGTGTAAAGCTGACGCGGACGACCAATGCGGTTCAGTGGATCACTGTGCATTTCGTTCCAGTGAGCGATCCAACCAATCGTACGTGAAAGTGCGAAGATTACCGTGAACATAGAAACCGGAATACCAATCGCCTTCAGAATAATACCTGAGTAGAAATCTACGTTCGGGTACAGCTTCTTAGATACGAAGTACTCATCAGACAGAGCGATACGCTCAAGTTCCATCGCCACATCCAGTAGAGGATCGTCAATGTTCAGTTCTTTCAGTACGTCATGACACGTTTCGCGCATTACTGTCGCACGTGGATCGTAGTTCTTGTAGACACGGTGACCAAAGCCCATTAGGCGGAATGGATCATCCTTGTCTTTAGCACGATCAATGTACTCAGGAATGTTGTCGACACTGCCGATTTCTTCCAGCATCTTCAGACACGCTTCGTTAGCACCGCCGTGTGCAGGGCCCCAAAGTGATGCGATACCCGCGGCAATACATGCGAATGGGTTTGCACCTGAAGAACCAGCAAGACGAACCGTTGATGTTGAAGCGTTTTGCTCGTGGTCTGCGTGAAGGGTGAAGATCTTATCCATCGCACGCGCAACCACTGGGTTTACTTCATATTCTTCACATGGGTTAGCAAACATCATGTGTAGGAAGTTTTCCGCGTAGCTTAGGTCGTTACGTGGGTAGATAAATGGTTGACCGATAGAGTACTTGTAACACATTGCAGCAAGCGTCGGCATTTTCGACAGTAGACGATAAGCCGTGATCTCGCGGTGAGTGTCGTTGTTGATGTCTAGTGAATCGTGGTAGAAGGCTGCCAAAGCGCCAACTACACCACACATTACTGCCATTGGGTGTGCGTCGCGGCGGAATCCGTGGAAAAAGCTCGCGATCTGCTCGTGCACCATAGTATGGCGAGTGACAGTAACTTTGAATTGCTCGTATTGTTCTCGTGTAGGGGCTTCACCGTAAAGAAGGATGTAACATACTTCTAAATAATCAGCATTATTAGCTAACTGATCAATAGGGTAACCACGGTGCAAAAGGATACCTTTGCCGCCGTCGATGTAGGTGATTTGAGATTCACAGGATGCAGTGGCAAGAAAACCTGGGTCAAAAGTGAAATAACCATTTGCTCCAAGTTTACGAACATCAATTACAGGCGTGCCAAGGGCACCTTCCATAATTGGCAGTTCGATAGGCGCTTGACCTTCAACATGAAGGGTCGCTTTCTTATCTGCCATAACAATCTCCTTTGTTTATTATTTAATCCGTCCAGGATGTTTGTGTGACATTTTTGTACGTGTGTTCGTTATCAAAGTCAATTTTTCTCCTCCGACTTGTGCACTTGTTTTGATTTTTTATACGTATAAGGTTAAAAATCTGTTCTGTGTAGCAAAAATTGTTACATCAATTGTGCTAAAATGTTTCCAGCCGTATAGTGGCGCCGTAAATTTTGGTGGAAACCTTATAAATTCAAGGTTTGAAACAAATGTGAGGTGATGTTTCAAATCTTGTTGTTAACAAATATTTTACAAATTTACCCCGGTTTTTTGCCTGCTTGTTGTTAAATAAATGTTAACTTTTGTAGGTTTGCAATCAAATTTCGTTCATAACAATAAATGCTTCAATGGAGCTGAGTGAGCAAGCCCGTGAAAGAAAGAAAGTCAAGACCTGTTAATTTAGATTTGCAGACTATCAACTTTCCGATCACAGCAATCGCATCTATCCTGCACCGAGTTTCAGGTGTAATTACGTTTGTCGCGATCGGGATACTTCTTTGGTTATTATCCATTTCCCTGTCTTCCCCTGTAGGTTACGCACAAGCTGTCGACATCGTTGACGGTTTCTTTGTGAAATTTATTTTGTGGGGTATTTTGACGGCTTTGGCCTACCATATAGCAGGTGGTATTCGTCACTTGTTGATGGACCTAGGTCATTTTGAAGAGCTGGAATCTGGCGCAATGAGCGCTAAGGTTGCATTCGCAGCGACGGCCGTTCTGTCTGTACTTGCGGGGATTCTGGTATGGTAAAACACATTTCATCTTTTGGTCGTAATGGTGTGCACGATTTCCTACTAATTCGTGCGACTGCAATCATTATGACGCTTTATACTATCTATCTGGTGAGCTTCTGTGCTTTCTCAGATATTTCTTACGTATCTTGGACACAGTTCTTTGGTGGGACTTTTACTAAAGTCTTTACCATGCTTGCGTTGGTATCCGTTCTTATCCACGCTTGGATTGGTCTATGGCAAGTTCTTACAGACTACGTCAAATGCGCTAAGCTTCGCGGCTTTCTACAGCTAGGTGTTATTGCAGTGCTATTTGGTTACTTCTTCTCTGGTCTATTTATTCTGTGGGGTGCGTAAGTGTCTATTCCAGTTCGCGAATTTGATGCCGTAGTAATCGGCGCTGGTGGTGCAGGCATGCGTGCTGCGCTACAAATTTCTGAGCAAGGCCTGACCTGTGCTTTGCTATCTAAAGTATTTCCTACTCGTTCACACACTGTATCTGCTCAAGGCGGCATTACCGTAGCTCTGGGCAACTCACACAAAGACGATTGGCAATGGCACATGTACGACACAGTAAAAGGGTCGGATTACATCGGTGACCAAAATGCTATCGAGTATATGTGTAAGAATGGTCCTGAGTCGGTTATTGAATTAGAAAAAATGGGTCTTCCATTTTCTCGCTTTGATAACGGAACGATTTACCAACGTCCTTTTGGCGGCCAGTCGAAAGAGTTTGGTGGCGAGCAAGCCGCTCGTACCGCTGCTGCCGCTGACCGTACTGGTCACGCACTGCTTCATACTCTGTACCAACAAAATGTAAAACACAAAACCACTATCTTCTCTGAATGGTACGCGCTTGATCTGGTTAAGAACCAAGACGGTGCCATTATGGGTTGTACTGCAATCTGTATGGAAACGGGTGAGATTTGTTACTTCAAATCTAAAGCTACCGTTCTAGCCACTGGTGGTGCTGGTCGTATCTACGCTTCAACAACTAACGCACACATCAATACCGGTGATGGTGTTGGTATGGCACTGCGCGCAGGTGTGCCAATGCAAGACATGGAAATGTGGCAGTTCCACCCAACAGGTATTGCCGGTGCTGGTGTACTGGTTACCGAAGGTTGTCGTGGTGAAGGTGGTTATCTTCTTAATAAAGATGGTGAGCGCTTCATGGAACGTTATGCGCCTAACGCGAAAGACCTTGCGGGTCGAGACGTTGTAGCACGTTCAATGATGATCGAAATCCGTGAAGGCCGTGGCTGCGATGGCCCATGGGGTCCTCACATTAAGCTTAAGCTGGATCACCTAGGTAAAGATGTTCTTGAGTCTCGCCTACCAGGTATTTGTGAGCTTTCACGTACGTTTGCTCACGTAGATCCAGTTAAAGAACCAATCCCGGTTATTCCAACTTGTCACTACATGATGGGTGGTGTACCAACTCAGGTTTCAGGTCAGGCGATTAAACAAGCGGCTGACGGCAGCGAATCTGAAGTTCAAGGTCTGTTTGCCTGTGGTGAAATTGCTTCGGTATCTGTTCACGGTGCTAACCGTTTGGGTGGTAACTCACTGCTTGATCTGGTTGTATTTGGCCGTGCTACTGGTTTGCACCTTGGCGAAACGTTGGCGGCTCAAACAGAAGCTCGTCCTGCGACAGAATCTGATATTGAAGCCTCTCTAGCGCGTACTATGCGTTGGGAAAACAGCACAGGTGGTGAAGATCCAGTACAGATTCGTAAAGATCTACAAACTTGTATGCAAAACAGCTTCTCGGTTTTCCGTGAAGGTGACGCAATGGCAACGGGTCTAGAAGAGCTAAAAGTTATTCGTGAGCGCCTGAAAGACGCACATCTTGCCGATAAATCGTCTGAGTTCAATACTCAGCGTATCGAGTGTCTGGAGCTAGACAACCTAATGGAAACAGCGTTCTCGACAGCAGTTGCGGCAAACTACCGTACAGAGAGTCGTGGAGCACATGCTCGTTTTGATTACCCAGAGCGTGATGACCAGAATTGGCTATGTCACTCTATTTACAACCCGGAAACAGAAGCGATGACTAAACGTGATGTCAACATGACGCCAGTTCATCGTGAAGCTTTCCCGCCGAAAGTACGTACATACTAAGGGAGGAATAAATGATGAAACTAAACTTCTCTTTGTATCGTTACAACCCAGATGTCGATGATAAGCCATACATGAAGGATTATATCCTTGAAGTAGACGAAGGCTCTGACATGATGGTTTTGGACGCCTTGATTCTGCTCAAAGAACAAGATCCAACAATTGCATTCCGTCGTTCATGTCGTGAAGGGGTTTGTGGTTCAGACGGCCTTAATATGAATGGTAAAAACGGTTTGGCCTGTATCACTCCACTGTCTGCGCTAGCAGGCGATAAGCTAGTGATTCGTCCGTTACCGGGCTTACCAGTTGTTCGTGATTTGATTGTCGATATGACTCAGTTCTACGATAACTACGCGAAGGTAAAACCATTCCTGATTGATGATGATGCGTTGCCACCATCACGCGAGAACCTTCAATCTCCTGATGAGCGTGCTCATTTAGATGGATTGTACGAATGTATCATGTGTGCATGTTGTACTACCTCGTGCCCATCGTTCTGGTGGAACCCAGATAAATTTATCGGTCCTGCAGGGTTGCTTGCTGCTTATCGTTGGCTGATCGACAGCCGCGATACGGCAACAGATGAACGTTTGTCAAATCTTGATGATGCATTTAGCGTTTTCCGTTGCCATGGCATCATGAATTGTGTAAGTGTTTGTCCTAAGGGACTAAACCCAACGAAGGCTATCGGTCACATTAAGACAATGCTGGTCAATCGTTCGGTTTAATAAACAATAAAAATTGCCGATCACTCTGGTGATCGGCTCTTTATAGCTCGGCATAGACCGAAGCAAACGTGAAAACTACTGGTTAAGGGAAAATATGCACAACGGCGTGATGAAGGCATGGCTCGAGTCTTCACACTTGGCTGGCGCCAATGCAACTTATGTAGAAGATCTCTACGAACTGTATCTAAGTGATCCCGATCTGGTAAGTGAGGAGTGGAAACGTGTATTTGATGGCTTGCCCAAGCCTTCTGAAGAGGTTGTTGAGCAGCCTCATTCGCGTGTCCGCGACTACTTCCGACGACTCGCTCAAGAAACAAAGCATTACAATGTCCAAGTTAGTGATCCAGATGTCGACGCTAAGCAAGTAAAAGTTCTTCAACTTATTAACGCATACCGTTTCCGCGGTCATGAAGCTGCAGAACTTGATCCACTCGGTTTATGGCAACGTCCAACAGTGGCGGAGCTAGACCCAGCATTCCACAATCTCACCGAAGATGACTTCGAAGAATCGTTTAACGTCGGTTCTTTTGCAATTGGTCAAGAGACCATGTTGCTGAAAGACATCTACTCCTCTCTCAATAAAATCTACTGTGGCTCCGTTGGTGCAGAATACATGCACATGACAGACACTGAGCAAAAACGTTGGATCCAGCAACGTTTAGAATCAGTGGTAGGTAAGCCTTCTTTTTCAAAAGAAGAGAAACAAGAGTTTCTTGAAGAGCTGACCGCTGCAGAAGGCCTAGAGCGATACTTGGGCGCTAAGTTCCCAGGTGCGAAGCGTTTCTCGCTAGAGGGTGGTGATGCGCTCATTCCAATGACGAAAGAACTAATCCGCCACGCGGGTAAAAACGGCATGCGCGAAGTTGTTATTGGTATGGCACACCGTGGTCGCTTGAATATGCTGGTCAACGTTCTAGGTAAAAAGCCTCAGGATCTGTTCGACGAGTTTGCGGGTAAACATGACGAAACATGGGGTACTGGTGATGTTAAGTATCACCAAGGTTTCTCTGCAGATTTTGCTACCCCAGGCGGCGATGTGCATTTAGCACTGGCTTTCAACCCGTCTCACCTTGAGATTGTTAATCCAGTAGTTATTGGTTCGGTTCGCGCGCGTCAAGATCGTCTTGGTGATACTGAGGGAAGTACTGTTCTTCCTATCACTATTCATGGTGACTCTGCAGTTGCAGGTCAGGGTGTTGTTGCTGAAACATTTAACATGTCTCAGTCTCGTGGTTTCCGGGTTGGTGGTACTGTTCGCATTGTTGTGAACAACCAGGTTGGTTTCACTACGTCAAACCCGAACGATACGCGTTCGACTATGTACTGTACTGATATTGCGAAAATGGTACAGGCACCAATTTTCCACGTTAATGCTGATGATCCAGAGGCAGTTGCATTCGTGACTCGCATTGCTCTTGATTATCGTAACGAGTTTAAGCGTGATGTTGTGATTGATTTGGTTTGTTACCGTCGCCATGGTCACAACGAAGCGGATGAGCCAAACGCTACTCAGCCATTGATGTATCAAAAAATTAAGAAGCATCCAACGCCACGTAAGCTTTACGCTGACGTGTTAATTGAGCGTGGGGACTTTGGTATTGATACTGCGACTCAGCTAGTAAATGAATATCGTGATGCTCTGGATCGTGGTGAAGTCGTTGTTAAAGAGTGGCGTCCAATGGTACTTCACTCTGTCGACTGGGCTCCGTACATTGGGCATGATTGGGACGTTGAGTGGGACAGTGAGTTCCAAAAAGAACGTTTGCTAGAGTTGGGACAGCGCATTTGTCAGTACCCAGAAAGCCACAAGCTACAGAGCCGTGTTAACAAGCTATACAATGATCGTAAAGCGATGTTAAGTGGTGAGAAAGCGATTGACTGGGGTATGGCAGAAACACTGGCATATGCGACTCTTGTTGATGATGGTAAACGTATTCGTATTTCTGGACAGGACTCGGGTCGTGGTACTTTCTTCCACCGTCACTCAGTTCTGCACAACCAAACGGATGCAAGTACATTTGTGCCATTGGCCAATATTCATGACAAGCAGGGTCCGTTTGAAGTTTATGACTCTGTTTTGTCAGAAGAGGCCGTGCTGGCATTTGAGTATGGATATGCCACAGCAGAGCCAAGCGGTCTAACTATTTGGGAAGCGCAATTTGGCGACTTTGCTAATGGTGCTCAGGTAGTGATTGACCAGTTCATATCCTCAGGTGAGCAAAAATGGGCGCGTCTGTGTGGCCTGACAATGTTGCTGCCACATGGCTATGAAGGTCAGGGACCAGAGCACTCTTCCGCACGTTTGGAACGATACCTACAGCTTTGTGCTGAGCAAAACATGCAGGTTGTCGTGCCATCTACGCCAGCTCAGGTGTACCACATGATTCGCCGTCAGGTTGTGCGCCCGATGCGCCGTCCTCTTATCGTGATGTCTCCTAAGTCATTGCTTCGTCATCCTCTATGTACCTCATCGATTGAAGAGCTTGCGGAAGGTACCTTCCAGCCAGCGATTGCTGAGATAGACAAGTTGGATGCTAAGAAAGTGAAACGCGTCGTTTTCTGTTCGGGTAAGGTGTATTTCGACCTATTGGAACAACGTCGTAACAACGAGCAAGAAGATGTAGCGATTGTGCGGATTGAGCAACTTTACCCATTCCCTCTGGAAGAGGTTAAAGCTGCCATCGAGCAATACACAAATGTAGAAGATTTCGTTTGGTGTCAGGAAGAGCCGCAAAACCAAGGCGCTTGGTACTCAAGCCAACACAACTTCCGTGCTGCTATTCCGGCAGGTGCAGATCTTAAATACGCTGGACGTCCAGCGTCAGCATCACCTGCAGTAGGTTACATGTCAGTACACTTGAAACAACAGAAAGCGTTGGTTGAAGACGCACTTACCGTGAATACAAAAGCTTCAGACTAAGAACTGAAGTGAAAGGAAGAAACAGATATGACAATTGAAATTCTGGTTCCAGATTTACCTGAATCTGTTGCTGATGCGACAGTAGCAACATGGCACAAACAACCAGGTGACGCGGTAGAGCGTGACGAAGTTCTGGTTGATATTGAAACTGATAAAGTAGTTCTAGAAGTACCAGCTCCTGAAGCGGGTGTTCTAGAAGCTATCATCGAAGAAGAAGGTGCTACCGTTCTTTCTAAGCAACTGATTGCCAAACTTAAACCTGGTGCTGTTGCTGGTGAGCCAACAAAAGATACCACTGAGGAAGCGGAAGCGTCTCCAGATAAGCGTCACAAAGCGTCTCTGAGTGAAGAAAGCAACGATGCGCTGAGCCCAGCTGTACGTCGTCTTCTTGCTGAACACAATTTGGAAGCAAGCCAAGTGAAAGGTACAGGTGTTGGTGGTCGTATTACGCGCGAAGATATTGAAGCGCACCTTGCGAATGCCAAAGCTGCACCGAAAGCAGACGCTCCTGTTGCCGAAGCGCCAGCAGCAGCTCGCAGCCAGAAACGCGTTCCTATGACGCGTTTGCGCAAAACTGTTGCAAATCGTCTGCTTGAAGCGAAAAACAACACGGCAATGCTGACTACGTTTAACGAAGTAAACATGAAGCCAATCATGGATCTTCGTAAGCAGTACAAAGATCAATTCGAAGAGCGCCACGGCATCCGTCTTGGTTTCATGTCTTTCTACGTGAAAGCGGTTACCGAAGCACTGAAACGTTACCCAGAAGTAAACGCTTCTATTGATGGCGATGACATTGTTTACCACAACTACTTCGACATCAGTATGGCGGTTTCTACGCCTCGTGGTCTAGTTACTCCAGTCCTAAAAGATTGCGATACACTAGGTTTTGCTGATGTAGAAAAAGGCATCAAAGAGTTAGCGATCAAAGGTCGTGACGGCAAGTTGACAGTAGACGAGCTGATGGGTGGTAACTTTACTATCACTAACGGTGGTGTCTTTGGTTCACTAATGTCTACGCCAATCATCAACCCGCCGCAATCAGCGATTCTTGGCATGCACAAGATCCAAGAGCGACCAATGGCTGTTGATGGCAAAGTAGAAATTCTACCTATGATGTACCTTGCACTTTCTTACGATCACCGTTTGATTGATGGTCGTGAGTCAGTTGGTTTCTTGGTTACCATCAAAGAGCTACTGGAAGATCCAGCACGTCTACTTCTTGACGTGTAATTAACTCAGGCACCGGATTGATTTTGGTAATCTGGTGCCTAAAGTTTCTAAGGCTGAGCACGCTCAACGCTCAGCCTTCATTTGAAGCACTCGTTATTGAATTGGATAGCTAGTGGTTTATTTGAGAAGACCCTACAGACGTTAGGTCGTTTCGATCAAAGCGTCATGGACATAATAATCCCTCAAGGGAAAACAAACGGAATATCAAAATGAATTTGCATGAATACCAAGCCAAACAGCTGTTTGCAGAATTCGGTTTGCCTGTACCGGAAGGCTATGCGTGTGATACCCCTCAAGAAGCTTTCGAAGCTGCGGGACGCATTAGCACAGAGAAAAAAGTTGTTAAATGTCAGGTTCACGCTGGTGGCCGCGGTAAAGCGGGTGGTGTAGAGCTACATGACACAAAAGATGGCGTAAAAGAATTTGCGCAAAAATGGCTAGGTAAGAACCTGGTAACTTACCAAACAGATGCAAATGGTCAGCCTGTTACAAAAATTCTTGTTGAAGAAGCGTCTAATATTGCTAACGAACTTTACCTTGGTGCGGTTGTTGACCGTGCAAGCCGTAAAATCGTTTTCATGGCTTCAACGGAAGGCGGTGTAGAGATTGAGAAAGTTGCGGAAGAAACACCGGAGCTAATCCATAAAGCTGCGATTGACCCATTGGTTGGTCCTCAAGCTTATCAAGGTCGTGAACTTGCGTTCAAACTTGGTCTAGCGGGTGACCAGATCAAGCAGTTCGTTAAGATCTTCATGGGTCTTGGTTCTATGTTTGCTCAGTACGATCTAGCACTACTAGAAATCAACCCACTAGTTGTTACTGGTGAAGGTAACCTGCTTTGTCTAGATGGCAAGATTAACATCGATTCAAACGCAATGTACCGTCAGCCTAAGCTGCGTGAAATGCACGATCCTTCACAAGAAGATGAGCGTGAAGCACATGCTGCTCAGTGGGAACTGAACTATGTTGCTCTAGATGGCAACGTTGGCTGTATGGTTAACGGTGCGGGTCTAGCAATGGGCACAATGGATATCGTAAACCTACACGGTGGCAAGCCAGCTAACTTCCTAGACGTAGGTGGCGGCGCGACTAAAGAGCGTGTAGCAGAAGCATTCAAGATCATCCTATCTGATGACAATGTAAAAGCAGTACTAGTAAACATCTTCGGTGGTATCGTGCGTTGTGACATGATCGCAGAAGGTATTATTGGTGCAGTTAAAGAGGTAGGTGTAAGCGTACCTGTTGTTGTTCGTCTTGAAGGTACTAACGCAGACCTAGGTCGCGAAGTTCTTGCTAATTCTGATGTTGATATCATCGCTGCTGAGTCACTAACTGACGCAGCTCAGAAAGTTGTTGCTGCTGCGGAGGGCAAATAATGTCTGTACTAATTAATAAAGACACCAAAGTAATCTGTCAGGGTTTTACTGGTGGTCAAGGTACTTTCCACTCTGAGCAAGCTATCGCATACGGTACACAGATGGTTGGTGGTGTATCTCCAGGTAAAGGTGGTCAAACGCACCTTGGTCTTCCTGTATTCAACACTGTACGTGAAGCAGTAGAAGCAACTGGCGCAACAGCAACAGTTATCTACGTTCCAGCACCTTTCTGTAAAGATGCAATCCTAGAAGCGATTGATGCAGGTATCGAGCTTATCGTAACTATCACTGAAGGTATCCCTACAACAGATATGATCGACGTGAAAGTGAAGCTGGAAGAAACTGGCGTTCGCATGATCGGTCCTAACTGTCCAGGTCTAATCACTCCTGACGAGTGTAAGATCGGTATCATGCCTGGTCATATCCACAAGAAAGGTAAAGTAGGTATTGTTTCTCGCTCTGGTACTCTAACGTATGAAGCGGTTAAGCAAACTACAGATGAAGGTTTCGGTCAGTCTACTTGTGTTGGTATCGGTGGTGATCCAATCCCAGGTTCAAACTTCATTGATATCCTAAAACTGTTCCAAGAAGATCCAGAAACTGAAGCTATCGTAATGATCGGTGAGATCGGTGGTACAGCAGAAGAAGAAGCAGCGGCGTTTATCAAAGAGAACGTGACTAAACCTGTTGTTTCTTACATCGCTGGTGTTACAGCGCCTCCAGGTAAGCGTATGGGCCACGCTGGTGCAATCATCTCTGGTGGTAAAGGTACAGCGGAAGACAAGTTTGCAGCTCTAGAAGCAGCAGGCGTTAAGACGGTTAAGTCTCTAGCAGACATCGGTAAAGGTCTACGTGAAGTAACAGGTTGGTAATTCACCAATCTGCCTAAACAAACAAAGGCTTGGCATTGCGCCAAGCCTTTTTTATTCTGGGTCTTATCAGCGAGATAAACTCACTTACGAGTTCGCCATCTTCTCTTCTAATAGTGCCAACCTAGTGGTCAACTCAGCGACTTGTTTTTCCAGCTCAGTAATTCTGCATGCGTCATTAGCTGTTTTAGCAGCGACTTCTACTTTGGGTACACGGTTAGCACTTTTCCAGCTTTTAATTGTCGTTATAAGAGCGGGCATAGGGATGGCTGTACTAAGGCGTGCTTTCACCAAGGCGACGGTTGGCTCCTTACCCTCTTTTTGGAGCTGTTCTAAAACTTCCTTAAGCTCCTGACTAACATCTTGAGTGAGCATGTGACCTCCTTGAATGCGTTTAGCGTCATGATACTCAACGTATCCTGTGAATGCGAATAGAAAATGCACGCTTGCAATGTGCGAGATCTCTTACGCTTAGTGTGCGATAAAACAGTCTTACACTGGTGTGATAAACGCATTGTTATTTTATGTTGTTGAATTTGTTTGATATTAAATCTAAATAGCGTATTCACGTAACCTGAGCATTCGTTTATCGCATTGCTTATAGAAAGAGGTAGGGTAAATTACCAAGTGTTGGACGGGATGCTGACACGGAACAGGAACGTTAAGGACTGAACATCTTCGGGACGAAGATTTGGCTAGTAAGGAGTGCTAGTCAGCAAGGAGCAAAGGATACTGTACGGAAGCAGCTACTGATGGGAATTCAGTACTAAGGACGGATAGGACTTCTCTGGGAAGAGGCGTGACAGTATCAGGATGATACAAAGGACACCGCTCAAGGAACAAGTGACGTGCGCTAACAGGTCAGTTAGCTATCAGGACGATTAGGACACCGCTAGGACGGCGAAGCCAGGATAACACTGAAAGATTCTGTGACTATTAAGGAAGATGCATGGAGCACCTTTTGTGGCCGGACTGCTACGAGTAAGACTATAGCCCCGATATTTGCGTATCGGGGCTTTTCTTTAACCTTAGGCACAACTCACACTAACAACGTCAAAATAACAATCTAGATCAATAACTAAACCTATCAATTGGTATAACTTTTCGGCTTTGTTTCTACGTTTGGAAACAAAAAATAGCCCCTGTGCTTCGGGGGCATGCTGTCAATAAGGATGTGTTGTGACTATCGTAACTCGCCGAACATTACTGGTGCCATACAATGAATCATTACAGTCAGAATTCTTGATGCTTAACTGTTGTGCCAAGAATCGAGCTGAGATGAATGGACCGCACACTGTTTCTTCAGCAAAACAACTTTTCCAGCAAGTTTTACATGATCACACCATTTATGCGTTGGCTGTTTTAGACAGTCATTCACGAGAATATATCGGGCATGTATTTATCTATCATTTGGATAGTGGGCCGGAATTAGGGTATATCTTTGATAAAGCCTATTGGGGGAAGGGATACGCCAGTGAAGTACTGAAGGCCTTTTTCCCTAAGGCGGTGCGGGATCTCAATTTAACTCGCGTATCAGCAACAGCCAACATTGAGCACACGCCATCGATTCGTATTCTAGGCAAGCTGGGTTTTGAGTTATGCGGTCAAAATCGTGATGCATTTGGCCCGTATAATGAGTATGTATTTACATCCGATGAGGTGGCAGATCGACCTTTATCAGTCGAAAGCCTTGCATGACCAACTTGCCTTGGTAGCAGTCATCACCAAGCGATGAAAACTCAAATTGATAAACAGAGTGCCAACGCCAGATTCCGTCTGGCGTTTTCAGTTTATGACCTTTTAGCGCGACGCTGATCAATTGCAGATCGAGCTGCTTACATTTGTTGGCCGCGATTGATTTGGCTAACTCAGCTTGTCTTCTCTGTTGCCAGAATAAAAAACAGCCGAATACCAATCCCAGAATGGCTAGAAGGTCACCGATCATCTTTTAGCCCTTAGTCGCTTGTTGAAGTTTTACCAGTGCCTCTGCCAGCTCCTGAGATGGTGCAGAATGAAGCAGGGGTAATAACACCATTCTCAATTCAGGCAGCATCACCAGATCGGCAAACAGTTGATTAAATAGTGCCTGATTTCCAGTCTGAGCTAAACGCAGAAGAAATTGCTGCGCACGTTGTGGGTCGCGGAGAAGGTGCCAACTGCGGCCTGCTACACCAATCAACACTTCTTGATGACTTAAGCGAGGAGACGCGAGTATATTGTCGAGTATCACTCCTGAATACGTCGTGTTAGCTCCAGACAGTGCTCGTGCGAGAGCGCCGAGGAGGAAGATATCTGGGTCATTGCTGTCTATCTGCTCAAGGGCCATTTCTTGTAGACGCTCTGCCAGTTTATCCGGCAAAGGAGTGTGCTCCAGCGCTCCTAACAAGGCATAAAGGGGCTCATTAGGCAGGTACTTTAGTGCTTTACGTAAGTTGACGCCGTTTTGGTTGTGTCCAAGGCGAGCACAGATATCGGTTACACCTTGAAGGCCGACGGTCTGCCATTTGTCCCAGCCGAGACCTCCAGAAAAGTAGTGCTGTGCGTGCTCATAGTACTGACTGCATGGTAAGTCGAGTTGAGCTCTTATCTGACTGTGAAACACAGCCATTTTATCTTCAGCAGGCTTAAAGGTATAAGGATTATTCGATAGCTTTTGTTGCTGCTCTTCCGTCATTTCCTGACTCAAGCGCGTTCCCATCGCCTCAACGACATATTTAATGAAGTTGCCTACATCAGCCTGCTTCAATAGACCACGCTCATCCAGCTCAAACTTTAAGAACCAAATCCACGGTTGCTTGTGTTCATTCCAGTAAGCAATCGCGAGATGCGCTTTGCGTTGTAAAGGGAACGGATAGGGTAGAAGGCCTTTTTCTACATCGGCAAACACTTTGCTGTCTATGTGTTTGATTCGGCGCCCTAGATCGTAAACCTGATATTGGCATTCACTATTGGTTAATAACTGGCTGAGGGTATGAATGGTGTCCATTGCTGAATAGTCCTAACTTTCTTTCCTCTATAAATGGTACTCTTATGCCTAATTTCAAGGTTTCCCCTCAGGTTTATGACAAAAGAACAGCAATTAGTACCACTTCTAGACCAGTTACCCTCTGTCATGCGCGAGCTAAAACTATGGCAACGACACAAGCCTGCTGACCAAGCACTACAAAGTGCTGAACCTTTTGCGGTCGATACGTTACAACCAGAACAATGGTTACAGTGGGTATTTTTACCAAAAATGGCATATCTTCTCGAGCAGAAGATGCCTTTACCCGCGGGCTTTGCGATTACGCCTTACTTTGAAGAGTGTTGGAAAGAGCATGGGGCATATACTCCATTACTTGATCTACTTAGAGCGATAGATGAGGCCTGTGCGTGATATTAGATATTGTTTTTCAGGACGAGTACTTTGTTGCCGTGAACAAGCCTGCTGGGATGTTGGTTCACCGTAGTTGGTTAGATAAACACGAAACTCAGTTTGTGATGCAGACATTGCGTGACCAAATTGGTCAACATGTATTTCCACTCCATCGTCTTGATCGACCGACATCGGGAGTGTTGATTTTTGCCTTGTCGAGTGATGTGGCCTCTCAAGTGATGCCTATGTTTGCCAACCATGAAATGGTCAAGACCTATCACGCCATTGTGCGAGGTTGGATTGAAGAGGCGGGACGATTAGATTATGCCTTAAAGGTTGAGCTGGATAAGATCGCCGATAAGCATGCGAGCCAAGAGAAGGAGGCTCAGGAGGCGATCACCGATTACCACACATTGGCAAAAGCAGAGATCCTTTATTCAACAGGAAAGTTTCCCACGACTCGTTACTGTTTGATGGAATTAAAGCCTCTGACTGGGCGTAAACATCAGCTCAGACGCCATATGGCTCACCTTCGTCATCCAATAGTCGGTGATACCACGCATGGTGATGGCAAGCACAACAAACTGTTTAGAGAAGTGTATGACTCCCACCGCTTGCTTCTGCATGCCTCAAGCTTGGAGTTTGTACACCCGTTTACTAACCAGACGGTGCTGATTAAAGCGAAAGTCGATGATACATGGCAGAAGATTTGCGATGAGTTTGCTTGGCAGATGCCTGAATAGAATGAAGAAAGCTCTCGAAAGAGAGCTTTTTAGCAGTAATGTAAGTTGAACTGAGCGCTATTTTTCGAGGTAATTTCGAATTGACTGCTCAATGCCTTTGGCATCTAATCCGAGCGCTTGGTGCAGCTCATCTTGAGTTCCTTGAGCAATGAATTGGTCAGGAAGGCCTAGGTTCAGTACTGGTTTAATGAGTTTTTCTTGCATCATAAACTCAATCACACCAGCACCAGCACCGCCTGCGATGGCATTTTCTTCTAATGTGACAATCACATCATGCTCATCAATAAGCTGTTTGATCAAAGCTTCATCAAGTGGTTTGACAAAACGCATATCAGCAACAGTCGCATTGAGTTTTTCAGCCGCTTCCAGTGCATTGCCCAGGAAGGTACCGAAGCTGAGAATCGCCACTTTTTCACCTTTTCGTACGACTCGACCTTTGCCAATTTCTAACGCAGTGAAATCTTGCTCAATCTCAGTGCCGATGCCGCTGCCGCGAGGGTAACGTACAGCACTTGGCCCTGTGTGTTTATGCCCTGTGTAGAGCATTTGGCGACATTCGTTCTCATCACTTGGCGCCATGATGACCATGTTTGGGATACAGCGCATAAAGCTCAGATCAAACGCTCCTTGGTGAGTCTGACCGTCAGCACCGACTAACCCAGCACGGTCAATCGCAAACATCACTGGGAGATCCATGATGGCGATGTCGTGAATTAACTGGTCGTAACCGCGTTGAAGGAAAGTAGAGTAAATCGCGACAATTGGGTTGTTGCCCGCAATCGCCATACCTGTTGCCAAGGTGACGGCATGTTGTTCCGCGATCGCCACATCAAAATACTGCTGTGGGTATTCCTTAGAGAAGCGAACCATGCCGGAACCTTCACGCATCGCTGGTGTGATGGCCATCAATTTAGGGTCCTGAGCGGCCATATCACACAAGAAATCACCGAAAATCTTTGAGAAGGTTGGTTTACTGCCACTGCTCTTTGGCAATGAAGTATGAGCAGGGTCGAATTTAGGCACGCCGTGATAACCGATAGGGTCTTTCTCAGCAGGCTCGTAACCTTTGCCTTTCTTAGTCATGATATGAAGGAATTGCGGGCCTTTTAGTTCACGCATGTTCTTCAATGTTTTGACCAGTTCGTTAACATCGTGACCGTCAACTGGTCCTATATAGTTAAAACCCAACTCTTCAAACAGAGTGCCGGGTACGACCATGCCTTTAAGATGTTCTTCAGTCCGGCGAACCAGTTCTTTGATTGGTGGAACGCCTGACAGTGCTTTTTTTCCGCCTTCACGAATAGAGGTGTAGAGGCTGCCTGAAAGCACCTGAGCAAGGTGGTTATTCAGTGCTCCGACATTTTCAGAGATCGACATCTCGTTGTCATTCAGCACGACTAGCATGTCCGAATGAACGTCGCCTGCGTGGTTCATAGCTTCAAATGCCATACCAGCGGTAATTGCACCATCACCAATCACGCTGACCACTTTGCGGTTTTCACCTTCTTTCTCCGCACTGATAGCCATACCTAGCGCAGCGCTGATAGAGGTTGATGAGTGACCGACAGATAGCGTGTCATACTCACTTTCTTCGCGCCAAGGAAAAGGGTGTAGCCCGTCTTTCTGACGGATAGTCGACATTTGGTCTCGGCGACCTGTCAGAATCTTGTGCGGATATGCTTGATGGCCAACATCCCACACCAGTTGATCAAACGGGGTGTTGTACACATAGTGAAGCGCCACTGTAAGCTCCACAGTACCTAAGCCTGAGGCTAGGTGACCGCTGGATTGACTGACAGAGTTCAGTAAGTAGGTGCGTAATTCGTCACACAGCGTAGGCAAAGCTTCCTTAGGAAGGCTACGTAGTTCATCTGGAGTATTTGCCAGAGTCAGTGTTGGATATTTCGAAATATCAAGAGTCATATGTATGCGCGCTTTTAGTTTAGTTCTTGCGCTCGATGACGTATCGGGCGAACTCTTCGAGTAATTCTGTATTGTATGGGATTGCTTCTAAAGCTTGAAGAGCTTCCGTTAACAGAGTGTGAGCTTTGTTAATAGCGCCTTCTAATCCAAGCAGTGCAGGATAAGTACTTTTGTCTAAATCCTGATCAGAACCTTGAGGTTTACCTAAGGTCTCTGTGTCACTGATAATATCTAAAATGTCGTCTTGAACCTGAAACGCTAGGCCAATAGCGTCAGCAAACTGGTCTAACTGAGGTAAGATTTCAGAGCCTTTCTGCCCTGCAGCAAGCGCTCCAAGCCGGATTGCACATTTCATTAGTGCACCGGTTTTATTACGGTGAATGTTTTCCAACTCTGCAAGCGATACCTTTTGACCTTCTGCCGCTAGGTCCAAAGCTTGTCCTAGACACATACCATTTGCGCCGGATGCTTCTGCCAGTGCTTTCACCATCTTTATACGATAGGTTTCTGCCTCAGGGCTCAATTCGCCATCGGCAAGAATAGTAAATGCCAAGGTTTGCAGGGCATCGCCAGTCAGGATCGCTGTGGCTTCATCGAATTTGATATGGCAGGTTGGTTGTCCACGACGAAGCTCATCATCGTCCATCGCAGGTAAATCATCGTGGATAAGCGAGTATGCATGGATGCATTCAATCGCCGATGCTGGGGTATCTAACTCTTCCAGCTTACAGCCCAACATCTGGCCTGTGATATAGACCAGAAACGGGCGCGCGCGTTTTCCACCTAATAGCAGGCCGTAGCGCATGGCTTCAATCAGAGGCTGTTCCTGATGAGGAAGCTGGTTTAGCCAGCGCTCTAATTGTCGATTGTTTCTTTGTTGTAGAGAGGTTAACGCCTCGTGCATAGGAGCAATTCTTCTGTGGTAATTATTCTGGCTGAGTCGAGAACTCTGAAAGCGGGGTCTCATCGTCGTTCTGAAGTAAGATACTGACACGTTGTTCTGCATCGCTTAGCTTACTTTGACCTTCACGAGCTAGTGCGATACCACGTTCGAACTTTTTCAGTGCGTCATCAAGAGCCAGATCACCGTTTTCAAGGTGTTCAACAATAGAGTCGAGTTCTTCAATTGCTGCCTCAAAGGACATGTTTTCAGGTTTCTTGCTCGCCATAATATTTCTACATTTGAAAAGATGCACGAAAGTTACCTTAGCAGGTAATGATGGTCAAATTTAACCGAGGAAAATTGACAGAAAAATCGAGTTGGCGCGGTCAATATTATCTATAAAGGTCACGTCACTGCTTTAGTCTAGTTTACTCTGTCGCCATAACATCTATATTTGTGTGAGTGCGATACCAATAAAACACTAAAGATCTGAAGATGTTGCCGATATAATTTACCAGAAGCTTAAAAGATAGCATGAGGAGTGCTTTGTGGATTTAGCAACGCTGATAGGGCTCATTGGCGGCTTTGCTTTCGTAATCATGGCGATGATTCTGGGCGGAAGCATAATGATGTTCGTCGATGTGACCTCTATTCTAATCGTAGTTGGTGGCTCGACCTTCGTTGTCCTGATGAAATTTACCATGGGGCAGTTTTTCGGCGCGGCTAAGATTGCGGGCAAAGCCTTCATGTTCAAAGTCGATGAACCTGAAGATCTGATTGCTAAAGTGGTCGAAATGGCGGACGCAGCACGTAAAGGTGGCTTTCTGGCTCTCGAAGAAATGGAGATCACTAACAACTTCATGCAAAAAGGCATTGATTTACTGGTCGATGGCCATGATGCTGATGTCGTGCGTGCGGCACTGCAAAAAGATATTGTCCTGACTGATGAGCGCCATGACTTTGGTGCTAGTGTATTCCGAGCTTTCGGCGACGTTGCTCCTGCAATGGGGATGATCGGTACGCTAGTTGGTCTGGTTGCCATGCTGTCCAACATGGATGACCCGAAAGCGATCGGCCCAGCAATGGCGGTCGCACTTCTGACGACGCTCTACGGTGCAATCTTATCTAACATGGTGTTCTTCCCTATTGCAGACAAACTGTCACTGCGCCGCGATCAGGAAAAACTCAACCGTCGTCTAATCATGGATGGTGTGCTCGCTATTCAGGATGGACAGAACCCACGCGTTATCGACAGCTATCTGAAGAATTACCTCAACGAAGGTAAGCGTGCTCTTGACGTAGATAACGAGTAAGGTCGCTGGTATGGAAGAGGAAGAACCAAAATGCCCGCCCCCCGGTTTACCGTTATGGATGGGAACATTTGCTGACTTGATGTCACTGTTGATGTGCTTCTTCGTACTTCTGTTGTCATTCTCTGAGATGGACGTACTGAAGTTCAAGCAGATTGCAGGTTCAATGAAGTTTGCGTTCGGTGTACAGAACCGACTGGAAGTAAAAGATATTCCTAAGGGCACCAGTATCATTGCGCAGGAGTTTCGCCCAGGCCGACCTGAGCCGACCCCGATTGATGTCATCATGCAGCAAACCATTGATATTACCCAGCAGACTCTGGAGTTTCACGAAGGTGAATCTGATCGTGCTGGTGGTACGCAGCGTGATAAGGGTAAGCAAACAGGTGGTAAATCACCGGATACTTCGACACAGGATAGTCAAAACTCGGAATCAGATAGCGAGCAGCAGCAGTCAGCTGAGCTTTCTCAGGAACTTGAAACTCTGATGGAAAGCATCAAGAAAGCTTTAGAACGTGAAATTGAGCAAGGCGCGATTGAAGTTGAGAATTTAGGCCAGCAGATTGATATCCGTATTCGTGAGAAAGGGGCATTCCCTGAAGGCTCTGCATTCCTTCAGCCTAAGTTCCGTCCGCTAGTCAGACAGATTGCGGAGTTAGTCAAAGATATTCCGGGGATAGTGCGTGTCTCTGGTCATACCGATAACCAGCGCATTGACTCTGAGTTGTATCGCTCCAACTGGGATCTTTCCGCTCAACGAGCGGTATCAGTCGCACAGGAGATGGAAAAAGTTCGTGGTTTCTCTCATCAGCGTCTTCAAGTCCGCGGTATGGCAGATACGCAGCCGCTTGGGCCAAATGATACTGAAGCGCAGCGTTCACGTAACCGCCGCGTTGAAATAAGTATTATGCAAGGGGAACCTCTCTATAGTGATGAAGTTCCATCCTTACCAAGTACGAATTAAGAAAAGACGAGCGAAATGCTCGTCTTTTTTATGGTCTTTGCTTCATGTATAATCTTGCGCCCTTAGAGGCAGCTTAAAGCTAAACCCAGCTGCTAGGCTCCGTAGAGCGTGAAAATAGCGAAACAGTTAACTTGTGAAGTGAATTATGAAATTTATCGTAAAGCCCCATCCAGAAATTTTTGTAAAAAGTGAGTCTGTGCGTAAGCGCTTCACAAAGATTCTTGAATGTAATATTCGTAACATTATTAAGAGTCGTACAGAGTCTGTAGCTGTTTTCAATCGTCGCGACCATATTGAAGTCACATCTGAAACGGATGAATTCTACAAAGAAACAGTGGAAGTGTTGACTCAAACTCCAGGTATTCATCATGTTCTGGAAGTTCAGCAATCAGAGTTTAAAGATTTGCACGATATCTTCGAGCAAGTACTTGAGCTCAATCGTCCTAGCCTTGAGGGCAAAACCTTTGTTGTTCGAGCTAAGCGTCGTGGTAAGCATGATTTCACTTCTATTGAACTAGAGCGTTATGTTGGTGGTGGTCTGAACCAAGCGATTGAAAGCGCGAGCGTGAAACTGCGTAACCCAGATGTGACGGTTAAAGTGGAAGTGGCAAACGAGAAGCTCAACCAAGTAATTAAACGTCACAAAGGTCTGGGCGGTTTCCCGCTAGGCACTCAGGAAGACGTATTGAGCCTGATCTCCGGCGGCTTTGATTCTGGTGTGTCAAGCTATCTGCACATCAAACGTGGCTCTAAAGTTCATTACTGTTTCTTCAATCTTGGTGGTCCAGCACACGAAATCGGTGTTAAGCAGGTATCTCACTACCTTTGGAACAAGTACGGCTCTTCTGCCAAGGTACGTTTTATCTCTATTGATTTTGAGCCAGTTGTGGCTGAGATTCTTGAGAAGGTCGATGATGGTCAAATGGGCGTTATCCTCAAGCGTATGTTTATGCGTGCCGCTGGTATGGTTGCTGAGAAGTTTGGTATTCAAGCTTTGGTAACCGGTGAAGCATTGGGTCAGGTATCAAGCCAGACGCTCACGAACTTGCGCCATATTGATAACGTGACAGATACGTTGATTCTGCGTCCGCTTATCAACTGGGATAAAGAAGACATCATCAACCTAGCGCGCGACATCGGTACTGAAGATTTCGCGAAGACTATGCCTGAGTACTGTGGTGTGATTTCGAAGAAGCCAACAGTGAAAGCAGTCAAAGCTAAACTTGATGCAGAAGAAGACAAGTTCGATTTCAGTATTCTTGAGCAAGTGGTTCGTGATGCCCGTCAGATGGACATCCGTGATATTGCTAAAGAAACGGAAGCGGCAGCACCGGAAGTAGAGCAGGTGCAGGCGGTTGAGCAACACGCGATTGTTCTTGATATCCGTAGCCCAGAAGAAGAAGAAGATAATCCACTTGAGATTGACGGTGTTGAAGTGAAACACCTGCCTTTCTATAAGTTGGGTACACAGTTTGGTGATTTAGATCAGTCGAAGACTTACCTGCTGTACTGTGATCGTGGCGTCATGAGCCGCCTACAAGCGTTATACCTTCAAGAGCAAGGTTTTGCTAACGTTAAGGTTTACCGCCCTTAATAGAGGCTTTACGAGTCTAGAAAGCGCAAATCGTTCATTCGGTTTGCGCTTTTTTATTTGTATGGCTTTTTGATGACTTTGTCATGATACCAAAATGGTATCTAGGGTAAGTTAAACAGATAAAAAAACACCGCCATAAGGCGGTGCTAAATAATTTGACAGACAGGTCAAAATAAATACAGGAAGTATGTGTTTCGTCTCTAGTTAGAGAGGCGAAACTTGGTAGAAACCTACCTAACTCGAAATACGAGTTTGCAAACACAACATCGCAACAATATGCCAATTGATTCCACGAAGGAATCAAGCCGTTCTGGCTCTTGCTGCGGGAGGAAATATAGAATTTCTCTGGTCGTCAGGCAATGGACATTTTATAATGTTTCAGATTAAAAAAACTAATCCAATTTATGGAAGGGCACCATGTCTAGAAGATTGCCACCTTTGAACTCCCTGAAAGTGTTCGAAGCTGCTGCACGTCATTTGAGCTTTACTAGAGCTGCGGAGGAGTTATTTGTGACTCAGGCTGCAGTTAGCCATCAAATCAAAGCGTTAGAAGAGTTTCTTGGCCTGAAGCTTTTTAGGAGACGCAACCGTTCATTGCTGCTGACTGAAGAAGGTCAAAGCTATTTTCTGGATATAAAAGATATTTTTACTTCTCTTTCAGAAGCCACAGATAAAGTGCTAGAGCGCAGTGAGAAGGGCGCATTGACGATCAGTTTGCCGCCAAGCTTTGCGATCCAATGGTTGGTTCCGCGTCTGGCTGACTTTAATCAGCAGGAACCGGATATTGATGTTCGTATTAAAGCGGTGGATATGGATGAAGGCTCCCTTACCGACGATGTTGACGTGGCAATTTACTATGGTCGAGGAAATTGGCCGGGTCTGCGTGCGGATAAACTCTATCAGGAATTCCTTATTCCGCTTTGTTCACCATCCCTGTTATTGAGCAATAAACCATTAGAAACTCTAACTGACTTGAAGAAACATACTTTGCTACATGACACTTCACGTAAAGACTGGAAACAGTTTGCGAAAGAACATGGTATTGAAGGGATCAATGTCAACCACGGGCCTATCTTTAGCCACTCTACGATGGTGTTACAAGCCGCTGCTCACGGGCAAGGGGTAGCGCTAGGCAACAACGTGTTAGCTCAACCGGAAATGGAAGCTGGGCGATTGATTGCGCCATTTGATGAAGTGTTAGTGTCTAAGAACGCGTTCTACGTGGTGTGCCATGATAAACAGGCCGACATGGGGCGTATTGCTACATTCCGTGACTGGATGCTTGCCAAGGCACAAAGTGAGCAAGAGGAGTTGCTTGATGACTGATTTCCTGATTGATGGTGAGCAAGGCAACCCTGTTTTTATTTTTGCTCACGGTGCGGGAGCTGGCATGGAGCATGATTTCATGGCGGCAGTGGCAAAAGGGTTAGCGCATAAAGGGATACAAGTTGTCCGTTTTAACTTCCCTTATATGGTTAAACGTGCTGAAGATGGAAAACGCCGCCCGCCAGATCGAGCGCCTAAGCTTTTGGAAGCGTATCAGGCTGTGATTGCCAAGTTTTCTGATGTGCCAGTTGTGATTGGCGGGAAATCCATGGGGGGGCGCATGGCTAGCTTGCTTGCTGAAGACGGTAATGTAGCAGCGATTGCTTGTTTAGGTTTTCCTTTTCACCCGCCGGGTAAGCCCGAAAAGTACAAAGGTGAGCATCTAGCGACGCTAGATAAGCCGTGTTTAATCCTTCAAGGAGAGAGGGATACTTTTGGTAAGCAAGAAGAGTTCAAAGATTTCGCTCTCTCAGATGACATCAAGGTGAAATTTATCCCTGATGGTGATCATAGTTTCAAACCTAGAAAGAGCTCTGGTCACACCGAAGCGGGCAATATCGCTTTGGCGGTTGAGCATTTAGCTGATTTTATATTGGAGAGTTATGGTGAAAAGTAAGCAGTTACTTACCGTTGGTGGAATATTTGCCGGAGTTGGCGTCGCACTTGGCGCTTTCGCCGCACACGGGTTAAAGCAATCATTGTCACCTTATTTACTGGAGGTCTTTAATACAGGCGTCCAGTATCAATTTATTCATGCCCTAGCGATTTTGCTCTGTGGAGTCTTACTCTCGATGGGGATGGCTGAGAAAGCGCAAAAATATTTCGCCCTTGCTGCAAATTGCTTTATCATCGGCATCTTTTGTTTTAGTGGCAGCCTCTATGCCCTTGCATTAACCGGAATCAAATGGTTTGGACCTATTACTCCATTTGGCGGTTTAACCTTTATGCTTGGCTGGGGACTGTTTGTTTTCGCAGCGTTACAGATTAAAGAGGTGAATCAGTGAAACACTTAATGCTCTACTGCCGAGCTGGTTTTGAAAAAGAGTGTGCTGGAGAGATTCAGGATCGCGCTACCCAACTTGAAGTGTTTGGCTTCCCTCGTGTAAAAAATAACACTGGTTACGTACTGTTTGAATGTTATCAGCCGGGTGATGCAGAACGTCTGGCGAAAGAACTCGACTTTAAGTTGCTGATTTTCGCACGTCAGATGTTTGCGGTTGCGGTGGAGATTAAAGACCTTCCACGTGAAGATCGTATTTCTCCTATTTTAGAGGAACTCAGCGAGGTTGAGTCTTTCCCGCGTTGTGGCGATATCCGCATCGAAACACCGGATACCAATGAAGCGAAAGAGCTGCTTAAGTTTTGTCGTAAGTTCACGGTTCCTATGCGCCAAGCCATGCGTGGCAAAGGTGTTTTGTTCCCGAAAGACAGCCCTAAAAAGCCTGTACTGCATATTTGTTTTGTTGCTCCTGGCCACTGCTTTGTTGGTTACTCTCTGCCGAGCAATAACTCACAGTTTTTTATGGGGATTCCACGTCTCAAATTCCCAGCAGATGCACCAAGCCGCTCAACGCTTAAGTTAGAAGAAGCGTTTCATGTCTTCATTCCACGAGAAGAATGGGATGAACGTCTTGCTGCTGGTATGTGGGGTGTCGATTTGGGCGCGTGTCCAGGAGGCTGGACTTATCAGTTGGTTAAGCGATCGATGTTTGTTCATGCAGTGGATAATGGCATGATGGCCGACAGCTTGATGGAAACTGGTCAGGTTAAGCATCATCAGGAAGATGGCTTCAAATTTGAACCTGCACGTAAAAACGTGACTTGGCTTATTTGTGACATGGTTGAGAAGCCGTCTCGCGTTGCTCAATTAATGGGCGAGTGGATCATCAGCGGATGGGCCAAAGAAGCGTTATTTAACCTGAAATTGCCTATGAAAGGTCGTTACGATGAAGTTCTGGAAGATATTGAAAATCTTAAGATCTTCCTGATTGAGAACAAAGTGAAATTTAAGCTTCAGGCGAAACACCTTTACCATGATCGTGAAGAGATCACGGTACATGTTCAGTGCTTATCAAACATCTCACCCAGATAAGAAAACGCTCCCTCGGGAGCGTTTTTTACATTTACTCAGATGTCGGCCACATCTCCCAAAGCTGAGACTCCATTGAATTCTCAACGCTATCACTAAGTAGTGAGAAGAAGTCCAGCCCGGTTTGTTGTTCGACATCGTCAATAGTGGTGACAAAGCTTGCCAGTTCGCTACTGGAAACATCACGATGAGGGACTACAAACGCAATTGCATCGTTGAAGTGGGGGTCAAGAATGACTTTATAGAATGCACTTGGAATCACGACATTGTCGCCAATGCTGCTTTCACCGCCTTGATAAATTGGCCCAGTAACGACGTACAGTTCGTTATATTCATTGGCGAGATCGCGGACATGTTCCTCCAAAATACGCCAGCCGACTCGATTAAAGCCCGGAAGCTGAGGTGACATATTGCTCATCAAAAAGCTTTGTATCATTGATTCCTGACTAAAGTCCATTGTCGCGGAAGGGGCAAGGTGTCCACGATCGTAACCAGAGCCACTGTAATCGGCGAGGGTTGAGCGTGCGTAATCAGGCAGTTCAGTATCTTCTTTGAAGTTGTTGCTGCGTTTATAGCTGGTGTTCACACTGTCTGCCGTAATGTGGTAAGCAACCCAGTCTGCGTTTTTCATCTGGTAGTTGTAGCCTACCGCGTAGCCGTCGCGGCAAAGGATTTGATCAGATTGATAGGAAGGTAAGCCAACGTCGAGGTGCTGACCGCAGGTTTGTGCTACGGCTGGCAGTGAAAAGACAACAGCAAGACTTAGTAAAATAGTATTTTTCATTATTATGCTCCTTGTTATTGGAGCTATGAAAAATAGAGAAATTAGTCAGTAGTGCTGTGATGTTGATTGAAATTTAATCAACACTTAATCTGGTATTGATTAAATGAATGTTAACTGTGTGAAAGCAAAGGATTTCACAACAGATTTTATAAACATTGTTTTATAATCAAAGGCTTGATGTTAGTCAGGCGTTAGGTTGTTGGAGTATTGGCACCGGTAAAGCGAATATCTTGTAGATTGAAACCTAACTCAATGTCTGTTTTCAGTGCAGAAACTTTTTTACATCGGCGGGCTGAATCAATGTGCTCATCCAGTTTCTTGCGATATTTAGCAACCAGCTCATCGGATGTATAGGCTTGTTCAATATCTTCAAACTGTGTAAGGATTTCTTTGGCCGCCTTCGGGCCAACACCTGGAACTCCTGGCACTTGGCTAGAACTCACGCCTGCCAGCCCCCAGTAGTCAGCCAGCTGAGAGGGTTTGACGCCGAATTCTTTATCAATAAAAGGTGCATCAAGCCAGCGATGTTGAAAGTAATCGCGGATCTGCAAAGTTGGTGACAGCAACTGGCAGTAGCCCTTATCTGTTGAAATGATCGTCACCTTTTCTTTGTGGCTCGCCACTTTCATTGCCAATGTTGCCACCAAATCATCTGCTTCATCGCCTTCAGACAGCAGAGAATCAATCCCCAGTTCCCACCATGCTTGCTGAATTGCATCCAAGCCGTTAAGTAACGGCTCTGGCATGGGTTTTCGGTTTTGCTTGTATTCAGGGAGGACGTCAGCACGCCAACCTCTTTCTTGGAGGTGATGATCGAATACCGCGATGATGTGCGTTGGTTGCGATTCGTTGATGATTCGATTCAGTGTTCGTGTCGTTGTGGTAATGGTTCTTGCTATGTCGTTTGGGTCTGGTTGCGCTGAGTGGACACGTCGAATGAGATTCAGAGCGTCGATAATAACAAGATGAATAGACATGAAAATCAAAAAATAAGGGCTGAGAAGCCCTTATTGTAAAGCATGGGGGGGAGATTGCTAGTTGTTAAACTAGGTCTTGATTTGGTAACAAGGCTCGTACGCGGTTCCACCAGGCAATTTCATGCGATCTTGCTCGACAAAGTCACGCAGAAGTTTATCCATTTTCTTCATTAGCGTAGCATCGCCATCAAGGGCAAATGGACCATGCCGTTCAATTTCACGAATCCCTTCGGCTTTGACGTTACCCGCAACAATGCCTGAGAAGGCCTGCCTTAGAGCCGCTGCCAGGTTTTCCGGACGCTGATTGAGATGCAGATCCAGACTGGCCATATTGTCATGTGTTGGTTCGAATGGCAGCTGAAACTCTGGCTCAATCTTCAGCGACCAGTTGAAACTGTAAGCATCGCCTGTGTCTTTACGATGTTGGCGAACATCGCTCATGCCACGTTTCATGATTTGCGCGACTTTTTCTGGGTCATCAACCACTATTTCATAATGGCGCTGAGCTTCTTCGCCTAATGTCTCGCCAATGAAACGGTCAATGGAGCGGAAGTACTCTTCACTTTCCTTTGGACCTGTTAGGACGATAGGCAGAGGCTGGTGGGCATTATCTGGGTGCATCATGATGCCAAGAATATAAAGCAGCTCTTCTGCTGTCCCTGCGCCGCCAGGGAAGATAACAATGCCATGTGCCATACGCACGAACGCTTCGAGACGCTTTTCGATATCTGGCATGATGACCAGTTCGTTGACAATGGGGTTTGGTGGCTCAGCCGCAATGATAGATGGCTCTGTCAGGCCCAAGTAACGTTGATCGTAGTAACGCTGTTTTGCGTGACCAATTGCAGCGCCTTTCATTGGGCCTTCCATCGCACCAGGGCCACAGCCTGTACAGATGTTAAGCTCGCGCAGGCCTAGTTCATGGCCGACTTCTCGCGTGTACTGATATTCCGTACCATTAATGGAGTGACCACCCCAACAGACCACTAGGTTAGGCTCAATACCAGGGGTTAAGGCGCCTGCGTTACGCAAGATGCCAAACACTAGATTGGTAATGTGACTAGCATTGGTTAAGTTGAGGCGTTGGTTGTCTGCAAGGTGCATGTTGACGTAGACAATGTCACGCAACACGGAGAATAAATGCTCCTGAATCCCTTTGATGATGTGCCCATCAACAAAAGCGTGCTCAGGGGCATTACTGAGTTCGAGTTTGATGCCGCGTTCACGGCGAACCACGTTGACATCAAACGACTTGTATTTATCGAGCAGTTCTTTGGAGTTATCTGTGTGGCTACCTGAATTCAGCACCGCAAGCGTACAATTTCGGTAGAGCTGATACAGATCACTGGCGGCAGTTTTCTTAAGACGCTCAACTTCGAGTTGAGAAAGCAGATCCATACTACCAGCCGGACTGATGTGAGTGATCATAGTGACCTCCTTGATGAGAGAAAACTTCTCTACAAAACCCTTCTTATTGTTGTTGTGCCTCAGCGCGATAATGGCTGCTAATCAAGCGATGGAATCGCGAGAGGTACTATCAAGCTTAGCACGCTTTGACGGATATAAAAGGCTAACTGATTGATATATCTACATCAATCACTGCATGAATGGCTTTTTGAAGGGGAAGGTTGAGGGTTATTTCCAAACAAGCTGGTTAGGGCCAATGGTTTTGGCTTCGTTGAGAACGCGATTTAAACGCTCCAGTACTTCCTCTGGCGTATCGGATTCTTTGAAACCAGTGCTGGATGCTGACATGGTAATGACCAGGTTTTGTTCGCGGAATTTGAACGGCAGTTTGGCCACTTTGCTCTGAATGCTCTGGATAGTATTAAAACAATCATTATCTGAGCTATCTGGCATCAGTACGATAAACTCTTCACCTGAAAAGCGGGCGACAGTGTCGGTGTCAGACAGTTCTTTCTTGATGGTACGAGCGATGATTTTTAACGCCTTGTCTCCGGCAGTGTAGCCGAAGCTGTCGTTAATTGCTTTAAAGCCATCAATATCGAGCAAAATAATACGCAAGTTGTTCTGCGAGCGTATCCAGCGTCGATATTCCAGCTCTAAGCGGTCATTAAACGCTGTGCGATTGTAAACCTTGGTCAAAGGATCTAAGAGGACGCGTTGAGCTTGGTCTTCCAGACGTCGACGGTAATCTTGTGTCACCTCGAATAAAGCTTCTAACTGACTCTTGCCATAGCCCATACGTTCGATCAGCGCTTGTTCACGTTGCTCTGCATGATGAAGACGTTCAGAAAGAGAACTTAGCTTGGCTAATAATGGGTTGAGTTGAGTTTGCAACGAATCGAGAGAGCTAGCCGCGTCGACTTTGGCCTTAGTCTCAGCAACTAATTCATCCAGTTCGCCATTCATTTCCTGACGATGTTCAAAGTAGGTTTGACTTTGATCAACATTCTGCGAAGAGCTTTTCAGCGTTGAGGAGAGGGAAGCATTAACTTGCTCGAGAAATTGTTCTGAGGTCTTGCGCTCGTATTTTGTGCCTTCGATAACCAGCTTAAGTACTTGCAGAGTCAGTTCAATCAACACGTGTGTATTGACACCGAGGAGCAGCTTAGCGCGGATATCTGTCAGTAAGTCACCAGATTCGCCTTCAAAGTCCAGCTCAGTAATGACATGCTGAAGTTCATCAGAAAGTCGCAATAGCAGTTCTTTATCAGCACTATTGGTAATTTGATTGATGGCAGTATCAGGGTTGGAGGTGATGATTTTCAGGGAGCGTTCGTAAATGGCAAGCAGCTTCATTGCCGAATCGGCTTTCGGGCGTTCGACACCGTTGGAGTAGCTGAGCAGGTCACGCAGGTCACGCTTTACTTTGGCAGGTAGCCCAGTCACACGTAACAGGGTTTCACCGCTGTGTTTTATCTGGGAATCCAGATGCTCCGTTTGTTTTTCCATAGCCACACTCTGTTGCTTAAGCAAGCGCTCAAGTACTGCCAACTTCGGGATAAGAGAACTGACATCTTTTTGTTGCTCTATGGCTTGTCTAAGTTCGGTTAGCCCTGCCTTCAGTCTTGGATCTTCACCGCCGCATGCATCACTCAGTGATGCAATGATGCGCTTCAATACCTTTTGTTCTCTTTTAAATTTGAACGAGGTATCTCTTTGTGTCAATCGAACTTGCTCTAATTGAGATTTCAGATTGTGCAGCTGTGACTGAATATCTTGCTCGAGGACGCCCATGAAAATCTATGCTTATGAAGATAAGATCGAAGACGATCTTATTAATTAATCAAACGATAATAACAAATAAAATTACCGCGTCACGTTCAACACGGTCTGTTTGAGCAGCTTTTACTCATCTTTTAATAATTTTTTGATGCTCTCCTCATTCTTGTAAGAAGAGTGAACTTTTATCAGCCCCTGACTGATGGAATGTTTGCACGCTTTGCGAATATTACCGGTTGCTAGGCTGGCCGCAGGCGCATTCTCTATCGCTTTCAGATACACCCACTGGCTTGAATGTTCTTTCATACTCAAAGTACGAGCAGCGCTGGTCGACATGAGCAAAATATCCAGCAATTCTTTGTCATTGATTGCAGTGTAAGCACGAGGCAAAAACGGGTAATCGGCCATGCCCATACGAATGATGTTATTTAGCCCATACTTCTGCGCAAATTCATCTACCCAGCTTTGAATCTTTTCAAACACCAGCTCTGGGTCGGCCATGCTATCACTGTTCGGCTCTATGTAGAGCAAGTTCGCATCAGAGAAATGATACACCCTTGCTGGGCGTTGTACCTTCTCTCTGAGGTACTGACCGAAGGCTTTCTCAATCTTGAGTCCATCTGAGTAGCCATGTTGTAAGTACATATTGCGCAGGAAGGGTACATCTATCATCACAAAGCGCAGTCGATCATTCAGTGGTTCGTGGATCAGTTCACCCACATGCCACTTTTCAAACTTGTGGCTGCTCGCCTCCAACGATGCAGGAAGCTTGGCGTTGAGCATACGCAGGTTTTTCAGGCCAGAACGGGAGTGAGTATAGAGATCATCATTCAGTTCATCGATTTCATCTTTTTGCACACTCATGATGTGACCACGGCGGAGCAAAAATATAAACAGCAGTGCGCAGGTGACAAACAACGTGAAAGAGATTTTCTGGAATTTGCGATACTCGTTTTCAGTTTGCTCCAGTTGTTGTTTTTGCCCCACGAGGTGCAGTGTTTGCTCCACTACATCTTTCTGCTGTCGAAAGTCATCCTCGTTTATCAAATCCAACTCTTGCTGTTCAATATTCGCCAGCGCGTTGTATTGCTGGAGATATTGCAACGCGGCTTTGTAGTTACCCAGTAGTTCATTACCTACGTTAAGCATCTGATAGGCATTTTTCTGTATCGAGAGATCCTCGAGCTCGACTGCGATGTCTAATGCTTTGGTGGCTTTGGCGACGACCTCTTGGGGATGCCTCTGATGTGAGGCTAAACCTGCCTCCAACAGCAACGCCTGTGCTTTGAGCTTTGGAATATCAACATAGCTCAGGAGCTCTTCGGCACGCTCAAGATATTGCTCGGCGAGAGGGAAGTTAACCAGTTGCAAGTAGGTGGCTGCCAGTGCGAGACGAATGGCGATGACGTTTTCAATATTATTCTGGATACGCTCGTGATCGATGGCATTGAAGTAGTGCACTAACGCGAGGTTGTATCTGCCCTGATGGTAATAGATATCGCCCATACGTTTGAGAATTGGAGGCAGAATCGGCGAGTTTTCATAGTTGTCGTAAAAATCGGCAGCTTGCGAAAAGTGATCCGTTGCTTTGTCCAGTACGCGTCGCTCGTAGAAAAGTTGTCCTAGTAGGCGATTCACTTCAGCCAGCTGTAGACCAGATGTATCTTCAATTGCGCTCCAGTAGCTGGTTAGCAGCTCTGATAAGGCTTTGTTGTAGATCTTATGAGCCAGAAAGTGCTTGCCCAAGGCGATATGGTAGGCAATGACGGTGTGTTTATTATTCGACTGTTCGATATAAGGGATCACGTCCTCGTACAACTGATTGGCGAGCTCGATCTGGCCTTCAGCAGATACGATATCTGCTTTGAGCATTGTCAGCTGATAATTGAGCCCCTTAGCCAGTTGTTCTGGATTCTGGATGGCATTAAACGCTTGCTCAACCTCCGCAATATCCTTTCTAGCGGTTTCTGCATCACCATCGATTTGCCAGCGCAAGCGAATTTCGAGCAATCGTAAATCAAGACGTAAGTATGGGAGGCGATACTTGGTTGTCAGTGCTTTGGCTTCATGCAGATATTTCAGCGCAGCATCGGTATTACCCAAGTTGAATTCAGCACGGGCAAGAATTTTCAGTGCATCGATGGTACCGCCGGGCGTTCGCACTCGGCTATCGGAGTCATCACGGGAAATCGCCGACGGGCTTTTTTCGGTTTGGTCGGTCAGTTTGCGCTGAGCGAGATAACTGGTCGCAAGCTGTTTGGACTGTTTTGGCACAATATCTACCAAGGTACTGGCTTCATTGAGCATGGCCGATGAATACACGGTTGACGCCATCACTTGAGATGATAGCAACAAAACCAATAGTCCAAACAAACGTTCCCAGCGCAAAATCTGCATTCTGTAGTCCAATCCTTATTGACGTGCCATACTTTGGTTATGAGTAGGCAGAGCCTGCTCGGTTGAACGGTAAGGGTTGATATCCAGACCACCGCGGCGCGTGTATCGAGCGTACACGGTTAGCTTTTCTGGCTGACAGTATTTCATAATGTCAGTGAAAATACGTTCGACGCACTGCTCATGGAACTCATTGTGTTCACGGAATGACACTAGGTAGCGTAACAGAGCTTCACGATTGATTTTTTGACCCTGATACTGAATCTCTACACTGCCCCAATCTGGCTGGTTAGTGATCAGACAGTTGGATTTGAGAAGATGGCTATGCAGACTTTCCGAGACGTGTTCTTGTTCGGCGGCACCTTCTAGCAAGCTGGTATCAAACTCGTAGCTCTCAATCTCAATATCCTGATCATCAATGCAGTCACCGTCCATTGTCACGACCACACTGTCGGTATAGTCGACGACAGAACGAATAGTGACTGAAACCTCTTCACCTGCACAGTGGGAGAGATCCTTCGCTAATGTTTGTTCAACCTGATCCCATGAGCTAAAGCGGGTTTGGTTAAAGCTGTTGAGGTACAACTTAAAGGACTTAGATTCAATCAGGTTAGCACTGGTCGCAGGAATGGACACGTCGCCAATGGCTACCTGTGGCAGGCCTTTCTCGTTCAACCAAGACAGCTCGTACAGTGTCCAGATATCACAGCCCTGAAATGGCAACTCATCACCCAGATTTAGGTCATCGCGGTTTAAGCTGCGTGGTACAGGTTGAAGTAAAGAAGCGTCGTATTGGTTGGCGTATTCGGTTTTTTGACCGAGCGTTAATCCCGCCAGTTCCTTTGCGTCAGAATATTTGCTCATACTTTGCATAGATTTGGATTAGAATGGCGAGAATTTTACGCAATCCTGTCGTTAAAAGCGAACATTCGAAGACTCAATTGGAGAATCTAATGGCTGAAACTGCCTTGCAAGCGCTGTGCTCGTTCAGTGAAAAGTACCGTCAGAGCTGTCTTGACGCCCATGGACATTTGCCAAGAAGCGAAGAGCTGGTGGATCTCGTGTCACCTTGCGTTGAAGAAAAGCAGACTGATTACGTTGAATGGCAGGCATATGAGCGTGAGCATCCAGCGGATTTCACTAATGTTGAAAACGGTATCGAACTGGCACTGCATCAAGACATTAAAACCTTCTATGGTTCGCAGTACAGTGCGGATATGGAGGCGACTTGGAATGGGAACGAGCTGACGCTACTTCAGGTATGGAGTGATGAAGATTTTGTTCGTTTGCAGGAAAACATTCTTGGTCACCTAGTCACTCAGCGTCGATTGAAACTGAAGCCAACGGTTTTCATCGCAGCAACCGATGCAGAATTGGACGTGATTTCCATTTGTAACCTGACAGGTAACGTTATTCTCGAACGATTGGGTACTGATAAACGCGATATTCTTGCCGAGAGTGTAGCGGAGTTTTTGGCTAACCTAGAGCCAGCGGTATAACCATGTACCGCGGAAATGTTGATACGATAAAATCCTGAACATCGTCAATTAAGGTTTTTTTCAGTAACAATTTGATTTTAAATGTAAAATAAAATTTCTACTTAACGTTTTTTATGTAGTAGTACATGTACTTAAGTTTGTTTTTATGTCGAAATGTATTCTTTGTAAGGGGTACATGTACTTAGTCGATCGGAGCATCAGTTCTTTGTTTACGGTGATCACGGTTTGAACAGTACTAATTCAGACTTGAGCTTACAGGTATTAATCATTACTTAATTGCCTAAAACCGGAGGCACCAAGCATCGGTATTTTGTATTCCTTTTATAATCAAGGCGTTCCACTTAAAGATTACTAGCCTTCACAAGCTTCAGCATTTCCGCATTTAAAAGCTCAAACTTGTAGAATCTCGATGTTTTTGTGTCTAATTTCTGTTCATCGGTTCTGCTATCGATGAACCATTCTTTTTCCATAATCCAAAGAAATGCACAACGTACAGATGTGGTTAGATCGTCTTTGCCTTCAAGGATACCAAAATCTGTTCTGATTCGTCTTTTCTGATCTTCGTCCCTATCAGGATGGATTCTCAATTGAAGAGGAAGAACTAAGTTCCATTCCTTGTCAGATTCTAGGCTTTCATGAGGCAATGCCTTGTATTCTTTATCATCAAAATGCTCAATTACTTCTTGGGCTCTAGAAAAATGGAAGTTCTTAAAGAATACGTTGCTTTCATCGCTCCGATGATAGCCTCTAAACATCCAGTTCACACCATCGTGCATCATCGCAAGTGGAATGATCGTACGTCTGTCATGATTATCACTGTTCTCTGAGCGATATTCGCAACTAATTGCGTATTTACCATTAATTGCTCTAGTTATTCTTGCTATAAATTTGGTTGAGAGTTTGTTTGGTACCCGACCTATTTTCTCAAATGGGATAGTCGCTTTAGCTGGCTGAGATAGCTTGTTCTTATTGAAGCCATTAGCAAGCATCCCCAATGCTGTTTCCGCATCTAAATTGATAAGAGGCTCATAGGTATCCCTAACAATAGCGTTAGCTCTAACACTTCTGTTGTACTCAATATTCTTGTCACAAACATTACTGTAATCTGCTAAAACTTTTGAAGCGGCAGCGTCGGATAAGTTAAACATCTCGCCGATGTCAGAACGTTTAACAATACCGGTAAAGCGCAGCATAAAGTCTATATATGCTAGACGATCTGCGTTATTTGTATGTTTATCTTTAAGTTCTTTGTAGGTAAGCATCGTCGGTGTTTCTCTCTATATATGTGATATAAATATTACTCTAGCATTCATTTTGAGTCTACTTTATAGGGCTTATTTTTCGTCTGTTCTATTTGTTAGTATTAATCTTATTTTATTTCACTTATAAAAATTAAACGTCACCATTGACGCGGTTATTTTTTGATCATACCATCGATCAAAGTTGGAGAATGGGTCTTCAACGGATAAAACGATAGGAGGTTGCTTATGGCAACTAACGGAAAAGTCGGTGATAACCGCCGCAATGGTGCTGTTCGTGAACGTTCACAAACTCAAACTGGTTCTGGCTATTGGGTTAAACGTGATGCAAACACTGGACGATTCATGGACGTCAAAAGTGACGGTAAACCATTTAAAGGAGTTAGAAAGGAAAAATAAAAAAGCACTTATCAGTTTGACTGAAAAGTGCTTTTCTTGTGAGGTGATTTATTTTTTCTGCGCCAACAGAACTAATAAGGCACAACACCTAGGTGTTTGTCCATTGAAGAACAGACTATCAACCTTTGAGAACGATGATAGTACCTTTCTTCAATGTTCACCTCAATATTACGAGCCGTTTCTTTAACAAAAATTTGAAGGAGCGACATGTTTTCCCCGGATTCGTCCCTGTATCCGGGGGAATGAATTTTATTGAGGTAACTACGAATGTGTAGAAAAGATCTACTAAACGACATTTCTAGTACTTTTCAGGAACTCGGCTTTTCTGAAAGTATGTCTAATCAACCAATGACATACCAGCGTAATGTCAAATATCCGAGCATTTTTCCGGAGAAAAGTGACTATGCGCACTTTGTTGTACTTACGCCAATGCGTACAATTCAGGTTGTTGCCAAGTTTCAAGAATCCAGTGGTACTGCAATAGAGAAACTTGGCTATACCGTTATGGACGCTGCGAGATCTTCTTATGATGACTACTTAGTTGTTTGTGGCGGAAGTGAGTTGTTGAAACATGATCGAGCGATTGAGTTTTTGAATTCGTACCGTTCTTCAGCACCGAAACTAACAGCTGTCACAGTAGAAGAGCTAGCTTCTTTTATTGGACCAGATTTAGGCAGTCACGCTGCTTAAGTTAGAGTATAACATGATGTGTGCCACTATGGGCACACGTCCATGGTGATAAAAACAAAGGTATCAATGCTTAAGCTGAGATGGTGTACCTGCCGCCAAAGCCAGCTCTCTCAAATGTTTAAATGGGAATGGGTATACCGTTGCCTGCTTATGACGAATATGGAAAACTCTCATCATCTTAAGTAACTCCTCCGGGGTTTCTGCAGCGTCAGTCAAAATTCGTCTGATTCGGCAGAATCGAGGTAAGCTTTTGACATTGTCTTTATCACCAACAAAATACAGCTTTTCTTCATCGTTATAGAAAAAACCTAGTGACGCCTCTATAAGCCCAGAGTCTTGCCCTTTCAATGACGCCGCTAGACGAAGTCCTTTTTCTTCGGCAACCCAATCGAAAAAGGTTTGTAGGCTACCCTTGTAGGCAATGGCGTTGTCTTTATCATTAAAAATCGCCTCTTTATACAAGGTCGTTGAGGCTGGATTTCGAAGTAGGAGCGTTTGCAAGCGATCTGCTACCATTTTAGGATTAACCACTTCAATATCACCTGCATTAAGTCGTTCGAGAAATTCTTCAACCCAAGTGCGCTTAATGCCGCTGGCGTAGCCGTCCGCAAGCTCACTCATTACTTTCGCTAACTGTTGATACTCAGGTAGTGCTACATACTTGGTATCTTCAAAAATAAAGGCATCACTCGACGCTAAATCAACAACAGCATGCTCATTGTTTTTAAGCTGCCGTGGTAAATCCAGCAGGAATAGATCTTGAGCTCTGCGTTCATCAACTCGTTCAAAGGAAAGCTTACCGCCATTTACGAGCAGGGTGTCATAGACTTTCGTGTTTCTATCTATTTGATGGCATAACACAAATAGCCAGTTTCCCTTAGGCCTAACCAGTAAGAGTTCACCATTCATCACTTCTAGTTTCACGAAAAGCTCTTTCTTACACGCTTCATACTGGGACTGTGACAGTTTTCCTTTTTTAATAAGGGTTTGAGGGTAAGCAGATTGAATGATCACATCCGTTTCGGCTCGCAATTGCTTATATGGATCAGGCAAGCCTCTCGATTCGTAGTAGTCTGGGTCATGGTGAATCGCTAGGTTCAATGTCTTGGGTTTGACATCCGCGGAATGAGTGACTCGAAATCCATCTTTTTCTAAAGCATGTTCCAGTTCAATACAATCGCAATCGGTTAGATTAACTATGTTAATTGGGTATTCTGTTAGTAGGTCATTGATGGCACGATAAGCCAACTTGATGTCCTGATCTTTGAATCGAGCACGATACTGGGGGGACAAGGTTTCAAATTCGATCTGCATATAATCAGAAAGATGGCGTTTGACGTCTTCCATAAACGTTGCCAACACACCCATTTTTGATCGCCAGTACTTACCCGGGTTCTTCGTATCTAACGAGACCATTTCCCCACTCATCCTTTTGTCACGATGTCTTTTCTTAATGTATTCCCCCTCTTGAGAACGAGTGAGTTCTTGAGTCCATTGGCCGAACTTCAACTTGGGTAAGTAGGTGCAATCACCATATAATTTGCCTTCAGCATTGGTGTGATAACTCACAGGAGTAAATGTGGCAGACACTATGTTCAATACGAGATGCTGTTTTTGCTCATACTCGATTTTTACTTCATAGGTTCGTAGTACATCAACCTTTCGCACAGGTTCAACATCACATAGATAATAAAGCCCAGCCCCTTCGGAGCACTTTTGGTGATCGCTTTGCAGTACTGGTAATGCACCGATGAGCAGTTTAGCCTTAGAACTGATCGCCATATCCGCTGAGGTTTGACGGGTAACCGCATAGTTAGAGTCATTGAGAGTGTGGGCTGCACCTTTTTCAACAAGTACGGCGTACCCATCCTGTGTCTTACAAAGAGACAATGGCTTTACCTCCTCGTAAATTGTCGTCACAGCCTTGCCATAAGCTTGCTTGCCTCTCAGATCACAGTTGATTTTAAAAAAATCAAAGCGCCCATCAATTTGCTCATCGTTAAATTGAACATTAATACGGTTTACCAAAATTTCTTTCGACACGTTAGTTACTCCTTTAGATGTCCAACCAGCGAGACAGCGCTGTAATTGAGTCTATATCGACGCTACCATCATGCTTATTGATTAAACTCGGGATAGCGATAATTGATGCCCCTACGTGGCTAGGCAATGAGTTAAAATCTGAATCGTAGTACGATACGGTCTCATCTCCTTGCTTAAGCATGTTGCAGACCACTAGCTTGTTTAGCTCAAGTGCCGACAGTTTCTTACTCAAGTCAGCCATGGTTTTTTTACGTTTCTCATCTGGCAATGAGCGCACAGAGACAAGATCCCAATGTTTAAAATCAATGAGAGCTTTGTTCCCTTTTCGAACAATGATTTCGTCAAACATCTCAAAGTGCTCAACCGGCAGAGATTCAAAGCTGAACTCATAATGTTTGAAGATAGCTTTACCAACTTCCTCTCCTAACGCCCCTAAATAGATGTTGATAAACATGGGAGGAGTTAGCACATAACGTGCATCTGGTGCCCATTGAGTTGCAAACCCCTTCGATTCAAAATGGGCCTTCGCAATTTCATTTCGCATAAAGATTGGTAGCAAGGAACGTAGCTCACTCACTCGCTTGATAGGGGCAACAGCCAGTTCAAAGAACCGGTAGTCATCCGAATGCCGTTCATTCAAAGCAGGGGTGTAGCAATAACCACTGTCTTCTGGAGACTGGACGTAGTATTCCTCATAAGTAGGCGCTTCTACAGAGGCCGGCACCTTTAGCACGTTGTGTCTCAACGACTTCCAGTCTTCAATATGATCAGAGTTCTGTTGTTCATTGATTCGATATAACATTCGTTCTATGGCGCCCAGAGAGCGCCCCGTGTGCAATATCGCTAAGTTCTGGCGACGCTTAGCTTCTCGATCAACGGGGGGGTTTAACATGCCAAATTGTTGCTTGGCATAGGCGACAAGCTCTCGGTATTCATGAGAAAAGAGGGATACATCGCGCTCGTCTTTGGATAGCAACTGAACCAGTAATGAATCCGCAACGATATAGACTGACTCTCGTTTCATTTCAGCTCGAGCCGCCCGCCCAACGGCTTGCTCAATCACCCGAAAAATAGCATTGATACTATCGGTTGAATCTTTTTGGTAAAACTGACCCTTTAACTCTCTGCATAAGTTAAAGGGACTGCTGTGTGTCACAACTTTATGTGCCCATATGTTACTGCTTTTAGGGGGGAGTATACCGGCTTGCTGCAACGCCATCCCGTAACTTAAAAGCAATAAGCGATCGCTCGTGCGAGTCTCAGGTTTACCCTCGACTGAGATTAGATTAGTTGGTTCTTCAAGATACATGAAGTCGATATCGGCTCGTTCGTGGCTTCGATGTCCCACATGTCTCAATGATTCATTTTCAAATCTGGGGTCAAACTTGTAATCCGGATTCTTACCTGATGACATGGTCTGATACGCCGTAATGGCTATCACTTTTCCTGGCTGGTTCTCAAGGTGCGAAATAACCTCTTTATCAAATAGCCCTTGCTTAAGAAAATGTGCATTGATGCCAGTGACTACCTTTATGGGGTCTTGTATATTCTCAGAAAGATTTTTTCCATACCAGGTTAGGAACTGGCTTAAGTCACCTTTAATGCCACGATTCAGCATACCAAGCATGTAGCGATTATTGGGGCATTGTGCGAACTTTTGTATGGTCTTACATAGCTTGCTTAACCAGCTTAAATTGAAATCAATCTGCTGTTCTGTACATTGGAACAATGAACAATAAAGTAGCTCTCTATTTTTGGCTTTAGGGTTCCACTGCCCAAGAAGGTCTCGAATAAATACATAATCGTGTTCAACATGACTTGGCAAGATTTCAACCCCCCTCCCACTGTAATTACGCTCACTCTCATAGTAAGTACGAATTGCACTGCGTTCAGACCGGGACAATCGAATAAAATTAGAACCCAAGCTTCGCTCCAGGTACTTTATGTCAAAATTATGGATGACCGAGGGGCATTCCGCGGTCGCACTAACTCCCAGGATACAGCCCCCTGACTCTACCCACGCTGCCAGCATGCCAGTTGGAGACATGCTATAACCATGATGTTTGAACATGACCGAATCTTGAGCTTCCGAGGGTCGGTCCACTTCGATCATGCGTATGCCTCGAGTATGGTAGTTAGCCGCGCTTCTGCGAGGGCTAAATTTCCTACCAACTAGATAGTTTAGCTGCTGATTCAATTGCTGACGCAGGCTATGAAGATTGAGCTGATCTAGAATGCTGGCTATCGCCTGTGATGAGGTTAACTGACGAAGCTCATATTCAGACATGTTCTTTGAACGGTTCTCTCTGTACCGCTCTTCTGCTCGACGAACCAAAGAGTGGAATGTTCGATTGACCAGACGCTCAAGGCCACCAAGAAATTTAGGGAAGTCATTTTCTGTACGGTCTTCAAACTGGCCATAGTGTGAGATCTCATGTTGTTGATGAGCATTGTTAAAACTGAATGCCAACCTTCCTTTTACGCTGGTAATGTGTGTCGTCATTGTGTCACTAAATAATAGGATCTCCTTGTTTTCTTTAATGACACTAGGATGCACATCGAAAGAGTACTGAAGCGACCATTTCTCAAAAAACTCTTTGACGTTATCAAGATACTTTTCAAACATTTCCTCGATGCCATCGTACTGTGGTTTCGTACAGAGTTTCTGCTCTTTTAGATTGGAATGAATGGTACGTAGAGTTGCAAGTAAGTCCGTATCATTGGATGACACTAAATGCGTCAACATTTCCTGATGCTGCCGATCGACTTCATCAATTAATAACATGCTGTTACCAAGATGACTTGCGGGGTGAAACTTGCCTTTGGATTGCTGTAGCCCATATAGAAACTTTTTGGTAGTCATGAATACAACCCGGGCGACACCAGTTTCTACTTTTACTCCCGGAATAAGTGTACTCAATAGCGCAACATTTCTTTCGGTCAAGGATACTGGGTTATCACCTAATTGTATTTTTTGAATGTGCCGTATGAGTGCTGAATAACATTCATTAGCAGTATCAGTAATGCGCTGAGTGAGGGTCATCTTTTGCGCTGCGGAGAGATTAACATTGAGCACGCTCTGTTCACTTCGCAGTTGATCAATGCTGTTCATTAACGCTGCATTTTCCTCAACCTCAAACAGAGTGAAAATTTTGTCCAGGGCATCATTTTTATGATCCAACATATCGAGTAACGAGCGGGAGTTTGAAGGTGCGTAAAGAAAACGCTCAATAACGGTGGCTTTTTGGATCTCATCGAGAAAGTTACTCTCTTTTACCCTTGTCACCAGATTGTTATAGGCTTCCAACACATTATCGACAGAATTGGTAATGTAGTAGATGGTCCTCGGTTCGTAGTCTTCGCTTAAAGTCAGTTCTTGCTCAATATCATCTAAAGTTGCTTTGATAATTAATGACAACGTATTGTGCGTTTTACCCACACCAGTAGGAAAAGGCATTGGCATATAGCAACCTTCGGAAGAACCAATCACACGGGCCTCATAAAAAGTCTTTTCAAGCAACTCGTAAATGGGGTTTGTATCATCTAGTGAGGGGACCGTTCCGTGTGGAAACGCATTGATAAGACGTTGTGTACTGGCAGAAACTTGCTCTGTTGTCATCATTTAACCTTGAAAGAACTGTTTCATTCAATATATATGTAACTGATTGTGCAACACAATCACATATTCTTGGCTCTGTGCCCAACGCAGTATTTAGTTTCACACTTACACAAGTGTTCTTATGCTGGTGTCCTATTTGTTCATAGAGCGGCAAGTTATACGGGGTAGTGTTTTCTTCATGTGCTTCAATAAAAAGCAAATTGTTCAAGCACATTACCTTCAGGAGTATTATTTGGCCGCACATAGAATATATAATTTTCTAGAGCCATTCTGTAACCGTTCTCAGTAGTTTCAAAACTCAGTTCAGTCAAAGGCAGCCAGTAGAAATGCTAAGAGAACTTACTCCAACACAGTTTTGAGGCGTCCGGCCAAGCTCCTTTTCGATGTAAATTTTCTAATGTCAAAATTCGTAAATTTCGCACTCAGCTAAACTAATAAAAAACTCTATAAATTCATTAGTATATAGTCGAACTGCTTCTCTACATTACCAAGTAATTCGCACCCAAATAAGTAATCAGAAGCACGTTTAGCTAATCACTAAATGTTTTGGAACAATAAAGTTTGTACACTGTTGAAAAAGTTTGTACAAACATGTCATTTGGAATAATAAAGTTTGTACACTAAGCTATAATATACTCTATCGAATTGGGTAGAGTATATGTTGTGGCAGAAGTGGACCCCAATGGTTGGACACATAAGCTAATTTCTTAAGTGGTTGATCCAGCTTATGCCGCGTATCTTTGCCTGCCGAAGTAGGCTTCATCAGGAGTAAGGTCATTGAGTCCTTGATGGTTACGCTCTTCATTATAAAACACCATGTAGTTACCGATTTCAAGCTCGGCTTCACGCGGTGTCGTGTAAGCTTTTAAGTAAACCTCCTCATATTTCAGGCTACGCCATAATCGTTCGATAAAAACGTTGTCGACCCAGCGACCTTTTCCATCCATGCTAATCCGTACACCATGATCAGTTAATTTCTGTGTGAACTCAGAGCTAGTAAACTGACTGCCTTGATCTGAGTTGAAGATATCTGGCGGTCCATAATGCTTAAGCGCTTCCTCAAGAGTTTCGATGCGAAAGCTCGTATCCATAGTGTTAGATAGCCGCCAGGACAATACTTTACGGCTATACCAGTCAATAATGGCAACTAAGTACAGGAACCCTTTAGCCATTGGGATGTAGGTGATATCAATCGCCCACGCTTGGTTCGGGTAAGTGACTTCAACATTACGCAACAGATAGGGGTAAACCTTGTGTGCTTTGTTTGCCAGTGTCGTTTTGGGTTTGGGGTAAATCGCTCCAATGCCCATATCGCGCATGAGCCGAATGACGCGTTTACGATTAACGTTATGCCCCTTTTTTGCCAACTCAGTTCGAACGCGTCGACTCCCCATGAAGGGATACTGAAGGTGAATTTCGTCGATGATACGGCGTAATTCAATTTCCTCAACGGAGAGTCCGATAGGCTGATAGTAAGCCGTTGAACGAGCCATATTGAGCAGTTCACATTGGCGTTTAATTGGCAATGGTGTGGATTTAACCAGCGAGAGTTTTCGCTGGGCTCGGTCTAACGACCGAGCACTCTGGCCAAAAAATCATTTTCCATGGTCAACTGACCGATCTTGGCATGAAGCTTATCCACTTCTTCGGTGTTATCTTTGCTCAACTGACTTTCAGAAGCAAAAATCATAGCAGCATTTTCTAGCAGCTCCTTTTTCCATGTAGAGATTTGGTTCGCGTGAAGGTTGTATTTTTGAGCCAACTCAGCGACCGTTTTGTCACCTTAAAGATTCGAAAAGATATCAAGCGAGAGTGCAACGCAGCATTCTACTGGCTATATCTTCATGAACCAGAATGGCTTGAGTCAGTAATACCTAAGCCTTCTCAACCACATCCGAATCCTCGGACTAAGTAGAAATGACCTCTTCTGAATCTTGCGCTATCGGTTACACTGAGTGAAACCACTACAAAATGCCACCACTTATTGATATGAAATGCCAGTGCGAAAACGCAGCCCGCTTCACATGACGCTTTACATGAGTTGTCAGCCACTAAGGCTCAGGAGGAGGGAGAGAGTGGTATTTGAGATAAAGCCCCTTAAGTGTATTGTCTTCAAGCAACTGCCGATATTTTTCATTGAATACTTCTATCATTGCAGCGCACCGCGAACGTTTTGAAAAAGCCAAATACACATTGTTCACAATAATGGGAGTGGGCTTTACTTCAATTTTGTTAGTCAATCCCATTTGAGAGAGGTAATACATACCATCCGCGTATGATGCCACCACATAATCCACTCTCGCGGCACTGAGCATATGAAGCATCTGCTCTGTATCCGTGGCACCAAGAATATCTAGGTGTTGCCTTGCATATTTGTCAAACTCTGCGCTGGTTGCAATGCCAGCGCCTGAGGGCAAGGCGCCCGTTTTATCTTTTAAGTCTTCCCAACTGTTGAAGGTGAAATTTCGTTCAGACGCCACAAAAACATGCATGGCGTCTTGTGCAATAGGTTGTGGGAAAAGATAGATTTTCGCCCTTTCAGGGGTATAGTACATGCCTGTTATGGCATCCAATTGGCCATACTCCAGCTTTTTCAGTTGTCTTTTCCATGGGACGGGAGGCTCAACACTGACTTTCACGCCCAACTCACTAAACACTCGGTATGTAATTTCTGCTATGAGCCCTTTAAGATCGCCACTTTGGTTGAATAGAGAATACGGGTACCAAGTCATGTCACCACTGATGGAGAGCGTCGAGCATGTATCCTGAGCATAAGCCTGACTGTGCAGACTGATAAGCAGAAGGTACCATCGCCATTTAAGCACCACAACGAGCTCCATTTACCTTTGAAAAGTCATTTAGAGTGTAGATGAAGATGAGCCGGCTCTTGCGTGCATGGCTCGTCTTATTTTTCGATGAGGCCATTGAAATTAGGGTGAGGGCAGACGGGATTGACTCTGCCTAAGATGCCGCAATATTTCCTTTTGACTATCTACTTCTTGATAGTACTGCCGAATCGCGGCCACCAGTTTATCGGAATAAAGAGTGTAATTTTCCGTTTTCTTACTTATCAAATAATACGCAGGCGTTGACCGAGGCACCTCAAGCACTTTTCTAAAGCGAACCGCCGACAATTCAGGGAACTGCTTAAGGCTTTTAGCAACCACTTCCTCTAACTCAGCTTCTAGAAAGAAGTAATCCAACCTTCCCACACTCACCATCTTAAGTATCTGCGCTTGTGAGCCTAGCTCCATGATTTGGTGACCAGAGAGCCGACGAATGTATTCATCCACCACTTGCCCTCTCGCGTTACCCTTAATCGCCCCAAGCCTAAAATAGGTGAGATCTTCCAAGGCCGCCGCCATACGAATGTCTTGATTATCCTCTAACGCGTAAGCGATGACCGAAGATTGAATCATAAGAGCTGGCTCAGGGACGTAATGATAGAGGGCTTCTCGCTCTGGTGTCTTATAGGCCCCAAGCACGACATCCACCTTGCCTCTCTCTACTTCAGCCTGGCAACGCTTCCAGTTTTTTATAACCCGAGCTTCCACTTGAGTGTTAGGGTTTTGCCGCTGAAATACAGCAAGTTGATCAATTAGTACTCCCGCATAGGTGTCATCAACGGGATAAATCCATGGTGGCCAATTGTAAAACGCGCACCATGTGAAAGTTTGCGCGAAAACTGGGCGGGAAAGTAAAAGTGAAATGAGTAATAGTCCTCTAATCAAGCTCATATTGCTTACCTTTGCATGGGAATCTTTATGGCACTTATTAATAATAGTGTTTTTATGAGATACGGAATTCATTCTTTTTTTTACCTTCGTTATTGATAAAAGTAACTTTA